>JBAZQB010000020.1 GCA_041645435.1 Methanoregula sp. | reverse complement strand
TGTAAATTTCAATTCAATTATATACCACCATTTCAGTTAAAGAGCATATCACTTTTCAAAAATAATTAATAAAACATCATTTGTAATAGTGTTGAGACGGGAAATAACTCGAAGAGTTATTCTCGGATCAACACTATTCTTTTTTTGGTTCTTTTTTTCTTTGTTCATAGGTGTTAATTTGTTAATAAATACGTGGGTTTGGAGTAGGGTCGTCCTGTCATTTCTCCATCATTTGTTTTGTTTCCTTCACCCTGAATGACTTTCCATTCATGTTTACCATATAAGCCCGGTGTGTCAGCCGGTCGACCATGGCGGCTGTTAGAACAGGATCGCCAAAGATCTCCTTCCAACGGTCGAACGACAGGTTGGTGGTGATGATGGTCGACTTGCGTCCGCATCGCAGCGACAAGTGGCTGAACAGCAGTTCTGCCCCTTCCTTATCGAAGGAGATATACCCAAACTCGTCACAAATAACCAGGTCGAACTTTTCAAAACGATTTTCAAGGGTCCGGAGTAGCTTTTGCGAGCGGCTTTCTCGTATCTGGGTCAGTAGACGCGGGACGGTGGTAAACAATACCTTATACCCCTGCTGACAGGCCAGGATGCCCAGGGCAGTGGCAAGATGTGTTTTCCCGGTACCGGGATTACCGGAGAAGATAATGTTCTGGCCGGCTTTGATAAAATCCAGTCGTTCCAGAATGGGCAGCTTGGAGGCTGCATCTTCCGGGAGATCTTCCCGGTGGATATCATGCAGGTATTTGTATTGGACAAAACCTGCCTGACGGAGCTGCGCTTTTCGCCGGTTTTCAAGACGGGTGGCATATTCACGCTCCATCAGCCGTAAAAGGTAGTTTTCATAGGAAAGCTTTTCCCGTGTAGCTTCAATGGCCACTGTGGTAAACTCCCGGCGGAATGTTGGAAGCCTCAACTCCCGGGAGAGCTGTTCCATTTGCTGTTTTATTTCTTTGGTGTTCATACTACGGCCTCCATGTTTGCGGTAATCAATCCGGTAATCTCTTCCAGTTGCTTGTTGGCAAAATTTTCTATCTCATCACCGGGTGGATCACTCATGAGGTTGGGTGAGGCTTCAGGTTGATTGCCTAACACGGCCATGATCTTTTCGCCCGTGACATTCCCCGGACAAATCCCGTTTACATACAGGGCTGTATCTAGCAATCGGTGATGGTCTACCTGATGCTGATGACAGAACTGCAGCAGGTGGATAAAATCCCGGGGCTGGTGGGTAAACCAATTGCCATATACAGTTTGAACGGGCGGTGGAGCCTGGTGAAGGGCTATGGACCCATGCAATGCTCCCGGCTTTCGTGAAAGCGTCTTCAGGTAATGATCCAGACAGATGATCCACTGATTCTGACCGTAATTACGATCGTGGCGGCAGATAAGCAGATGGCCGTAATAGAACTTCAACTCGTTAGTGTAAACCTTCACCTGCACCATCCGCCCGACAAGATGATCACCCACTGAATAGCGGTTGGTGCCAAAGCAGATCGTGGAATATTTATCCACTTTCAGATCATGTGTCAAAAAGCAATCCATCTGCCCGGGATACTTCCACAGCGAAGGACGCTCTTGGAGGAACTCTTGCATCGGGGTCTTACCCGTGGAACCACACAACGCATTGAGATGATCACAGGTTTGTTGAAGATGAGCCTGGGCTTGTTCCAGTGAATCAAAAGTATCAGTATGGCTGAAGGCTTTGCGGCGAACATATTCAACGCTTCGCTCAACGTGCCCCTTCTCATTGCCGCTGCGCACGTTGCAAAAACGCCAACGGTACTGAAACCAGCCTGAAAGATTTACCAGAGCCTCTGTAGGCGTTTTCTCACTTCGGCCCACAAAATCCCTTACCACTACTCGCATATTGTCGTAAACCATCTCCTGATAAACCCCGCCGATGTGTGCAAAAAAATCATTGTGGGCTTCCATAAAGGCCAAGGTGTCCTGACGATGGTACAACCGGCAGTGACGGTAATTACTGTATGCCGAGGTGAACACGGCCAGGTATAACCGCTTGCGAACACCTCGGATGACCAGCTTGACTTCCGCCCAATCAAACTCGCATTCCTCCCCGGCAAGATAGGTTTGCTTAATGTATGCCTCACACTGCCGCAGCTCCTTCTCCCGAATATAATTGCATACGGTGGTGTAGCCGATCTGTTGGCCCTGGCTCAGGACATACTCCCATATGTCGATCTTGCGTTTAATCTGCTTGCGCAATCCTTCCTGCCGCTTGCGCCGGTTCTCTTCCAACTGCTCAATGATCAGGTTCTCAATCTCTGAAGTTAGCTTACGTCGGCATCGGTTCCGGCTATCATACTGTGGCGGGCTACTCAGATAATCCTGTAATACCTTCTGGTCAACACCAGAGTCCGATGCTTGTTCTGCTATCACATAATCTGAAAGCTGTTTCTTTACCGTGATGCGACTGATCTGTAAGTCGCGCGATATCTTCCGTATGCTATCATACTCGCGAAAATAACGCCTGATAATCTCTTGCTTTGTATCCATGCTTATCATCGTTTTTGTGTTGCTGTTGTTCTTGCAAAGCAACTGGTTTAACTACGATAAGTGGTATACTTTTCAACGGGAAGGTGGTATACTTTTCAATTAATATATACA
>JBAZQB010000019.1 GCA_041645435.1 Methanoregula sp. | reverse complement strand
GAATGAAAGCTGGTCAGTTGAAGCCAAAGCCCGTATCTGTTTGGGAGCCAGTCGCCCAAGGCAAAGCTGGAAAGCAATCCCCACCGGTGTGACTGGCGGTTTATGGCAGGAATCTGTTAAGCCGGGAGCAGGTTGGAAACGAGAATGGTTTCCCTTCCGCCCGTGATTGTGGAAAGGCATCTTGTGCGCCAGGCTCCCCGGTGTTTGGATTAAACAGGAGCTGTTTTGCGATAGGCTCAAGAGCAATCTAACAACTCATTGCAACCGACCGGCAGGGCGTCATTTTTTAAGTGTGGTCCTGCTTCAGGTGGCGGTTCTGAATTTGAACCGGCGGCGCGCTCAAGGGGTCTGTTGGCTGAAGGGGTTGGGTTCTGTGCTATAATGACAGGCAAATCGGGGTCGGCGCCGCCGTGGTTCGTCCGGCATATCCCTGCCGGCGGCTGAACTCGGACGTTATTCGGGCGCTCCGCGCCCGGAGACTGCCACCAAGACAGGAGAGTGTTTGAAGTGGCACATATTCAAAACACGTCGAGAGGTAGCCAAGAAGGGACCGCGATTGCCACCCAAGGTATCGACGAGGATGAGGGTGATTGGCAAAATTGTCAATCGCGGGTAGCGCGAATAATGACGGAGCGCAAAGATGACCAAGTCAAGCGTGGATTGTTTGGACCGCCCGAATAATGCCGCGCTAAGAGTGCGTTCTGTTACCCGTCGCTTCGCGCCGAATAACAACGCACTGAAGACAGAACGGGGGATAAATCCCCCGTCTGCTTAGCGCGGCATTGGGTGGCATACATTAGCGTAACTATATTTCCACTTAGCGCATATTCCAGGTCGAGCTCATATTTGAATCGTATCTGAGATGAAACGGAAAAATCATTTGAGACGCTTCTTGATACTAGGAATAGTCATCTATTTCACAGTCGTTGAAATCTACGAGTGGCAAATAGAGGATCAATTCAACTGGGCGCTAGTTGGTGTCATACTTCTGGTGGGATTGGTGGCATTCTCATGGACTAAATGGGCGAGACTTCGAAGACTCATTGGTGAAGATACAAGTACGCAACGTACTCGTGTGCAGTCATTAGTTTACTGTTACACATGGCCGATTGTTTTCGTTCCTTTGAGCATCTATCTGCTAACAAACGAATCTAATCAATCAGTTTCGCCAGTAGTTAAATTCAGTCTAATTGCAGTTGCCCCAACACTGGGCGGGCTTGTTCTCTCGGCTGCATCCAACATCAAGGGCAATCCCAAAAAGCGCTCTGAATTGATAAGAGTTGCCCAGAAATTAATCTCAGCAACAATTCTTTTAATTCTTTTCGTTCCGTTTCTATATATGGTCGATCTGTTGAAAGGGATAGATGTCAATTCCATTGATATCTATGACGTTGAAGCGTGGTTTCGAGGTATATACTTCTGGCTAGGGGCACTATGCTTCTTTGGTGGAATGCTCTTGTTTTTGTGGGGAGTGACTGATTTCATCTTTGCTTTGGAGGACTTGAACGCCACATATGTTGATGAAATCCCTTTGAATGGCGGGACAACGGGTAGTCCGGCCCCCAAACTCTCTTCACCGCTACCCCAGGACGATCTTGCCGTCTTAGGTCCTCAGGAAAAGCGTGTTGTTAATCTTGAAACCAAGTTGAAATCTGACGATATCTACACGTGAGCATTTTTAATAAGGCCGCCCAACAACTCATTGCAACCGACCGCCAGAGCGTCATTTTTTAAGTGCGGTCTTGCTTCCGGGAGTTGGTTTTGAAAACAAGGGTTGTCCGGCATATTCTCTTGGGGCGGGTTATGCCGGACGTTAGATGTCCACTCACAGAGAGAGGCGGCTTTTCCTCTTGACAAACTATATCGATGGAAATATAGTTGGAGTACAAAAGAGGGCACAAGACATGAGATTCACCCAGTACTTCCTTTACACACGCCAGCGAGAAGACCGGAAAGATATCCAGTTGAAGTGGATAGAGGAAGTCGTTTCAAATCCCATCAAGGAAGTACGCCAGAGAGATGGTCGCATCCGAAGATGGGGCAGAATAGCGGAAGCCGACAACAAGTATCTCAGAGTCGTTTTGCTTGAAGACGGGGAAACCGTTCACAACGCCTTCTTTGATCGAACATTCACGGAGAGGTGAAACATGAAGGTTAAATATTTCCCTGATACCGATACCTTGCTCCTGACTTTCAGTGATAAAAGAATAGCCGATACCCATGACCTGAACGAGAATATCCTGGTTGAATTGGACAATGATGGTCAACTGGTGAGTATGACGGTTGAACATGCCAAACACCAGACGGATGTCGGTGAATTTTCTTACCAGCAAGTAGCAGGATGAAACTGGTCACCGTCTCTCAAGCAGCGGAAGAACTGGGAGTCAAGCCTGTCAGGGTTCGACAACTTTGCCAGCAGGGTCGCATAAAAGGGGCTGAAAAACTCGGATGGGCGTGGGTCATTCCTCAACCTGTTGAAATTATCCCAGGCACCAGAGGACCGAAACTCTTGAAGGCAGGGGTGAAAAACCAAACAAGAACTCAAGGGGGCATCTAACAATTCGCTCAACCCGACGCCAAGAGCGTCATTTTTAGGCTCAGGCCGCAGCCAAAACAAGCAACGAACACAGGCAGAGGTTAGTTGAGCGCGGGTTAGCTCAAACGTTATTCGGGCGCTCCGCGCCCGGAGACTGCCACCAAGACAGGAGAGTGTTTGAAGTGGCACATATTCAAAACACGTCGAGAGGTAGCCAAGAAGGGACCGCGATTGCCACCCAAGGTATCGACGA
>JBAZQB010000018.1 GCA_041645435.1 Methanoregula sp. | reverse complement strand
CTAGTGTCGTGTCACACTTGACGTGACGCACTGTCATTCTGAGTTCCCGATTCCGCGCGGCGGAATACGCCTGGCAAGAAACTGTCACCATTCGTCTTTCCGGCGAAGGCCGGAATCCATGCAAAGGCTCCTGGATTCCGGGTCAAGCCCGGAATGACGGTTTTGGAGGGGAGTTTCTGAATAGGGAGTCCGTACCGGATGACCGAAGAATCTACCCATTGGTGATGAGATTCTTCGCGGAGTTTACACTGAGCGGCACAGAGATTCTTCACGCTGTTCAGAATGACACAAAGCGAAGGGCTCAGAATGACATTCCAAAGTTGACGCTACACTAGCCCCAATACTGTTCACTTTAATATCCTGATTGTTATTGGCGTATTGGTGCAAAGTAATCTACCGGATTGAATCTTAATGGGATAATTGCTCATTTTGCGTTTTACACCCCGCGGATTTTTCCTGCCTCGGCTCGAGACGACTCGTTCCTCCAGGATTTCATCGAGTACGGCTTCATGGAGCGCTTTCCTGTGCTGAGGGGGAAAAAGCAAAGGGATTCGCTAGTTTCCGTCTCACCACGCGCACGGCGTGGACGAATGACAGCCTATCTGGATCAATATCTCCCCTGATGGCAGCTTCGTGCATCAATCCCCGTATGGCAAAATGGGTCATCATCAGGCCGTAAAATTCTTGCCTGACGAGGTCGGGTGTCTTGCTCCGTAGCTGGATTCGGGAACCGCGTAAGTGGGTTTTGAGTTCATCCAGAGCGGTTTCAATTTCCCAGCGTTCGCAATACAAAGCCGCCAATTCCTGAGCGGGAGCGGCCTCTGGATCCAGAATGGAGGTTACCAGGCGGTAGATTTCTTTGGAACTGCTGCCCTCCAAGACATACTCAATGACGCGTACATCAATCCCATTGGTAGCGGTGCGGTGCTTTTGCCGGTAAGCGTAAATTTGACTCAGGTACGAGCCATCCGGCAAACGCTTGAGGCAGGGGAGCGACACATTCTTGCGCACTCGCCACAGCAATTCTGCTTGGGTACCCCGAGCCTTTTGCCACAATTCAAAACCAAAGAAATAGCGGTCGGCCAGGCACAACATCCCGGCTTCAAGATGGGGAATTACTTCTCTAGCCAGAGTAGCCTCTGCCGTACGGCAACCCCCCAATTGCGTTCCGAACAAGACATGGGTCCCGTTCTCCACCAGGGAGGCAAAGCGTATTTGCGGGTAACTGCTCCGACCCCGGCTGGCGCCCGGCCGCCCGAAGGCGGCTTCGTTTTCCTGATTGTCCGCTGTCTCCATGGTACTACCGTCGAGAGACACCAAACGCCATTGCCTATACCAAGCCCCCTTGGTATCCTTGCCGGCAATGGGTTTGACAACCGCATCATGCAGTTCCTTAACCGGATCAGAGCCAAGCCGTGTTCGGGCCTGGGAAATCCCTGACTTCCCGGTGATCTTGACCCGGGTGCCGGGGGCCGAGAGCCACTCGATTCCTTCCAGCAAACAGCGGAGCACTTCCCGATAAGATACCTCCATGAACAACGTCAATGCCAGCACATAATAGATCACCACGTGAGCAGGCAGATCACGCTGCCTCTGGCTCGTCTTACCGGTTCTCTCCAGTATTTCGTTCACCTTCTCTAAGGGAAAGGTCTTAGCGAGCACTCCAATGCTGATGTAGTCTGTAATTCGTGACCCCTGGGAAAGTGCCGCAATTGTCCGTGCCATTTTGAGTACCCTCCTTGTCTATTAGGATACAACAAAATGACTTAAATGAACAGTATTGGGCTTAGCCCAACTTCCGCAGTTTGAGCTTCAAAACGGTTTTTATTGAGTTTTCGCAGATTTAGCAAATCCGGGAAGGGTTGTCATGTGAAGCTGAGTCGTTTAAAAAACCCGATGTAGTACCAAAAACGACTCTTGGCAATGTTGTTATAATGTGCCCATGTATCTGAAGAGATGTGGGCAGGCCAAAGGGAAGCAGGAAGGCATATACTGGGAACTGGTGGAATCCTATCGGACGGAGCGAGGGCCTCGCCAGAGAATCGTGGCCTACTTGGGGGATGTGGGAGAAGCCAAGCGTCTGGGCGTCCAGCGGGCAGCCAACGATGAAGGGTGTTCCTGGCAAAGCCGTCTGTTCGATGAGGAAGGTGAGCCGGAATGGGTGGAGGTGGATGCCAAACGGGTACACGTGGAGCGAGTGCGTGACTTTGGCGGCTACTGGCTCGGCCTGGAGTTGGCGGAGAAACTTGGGCTCATTGATCTTCTGGAACGTCTGATGCCTGACGGGCGGGAAGATATTCCCTGGCCGATGATGGTTCTCACCCTGGTGCTGATGCGTCTTGGTGAACCGTCCAGCGAGTTGCGGATCGCCGAGCACCTGTACGAAAGAAGCTGTCTGGGTGATCTCCTCGGGATACCCGATGACAAGGTTAATGACGACCGGCTCTACCGGACTTTGGATCAACTTCTGCCTAAGAAGGTTGAGTTGGAGAAGCATCTGAAGGAGCGTCTGGGAGAGCTGTTCAATCTGGAATACGATCTGCTCCTGTACGATGTGACCTCGACCTATTTCGAAGGACAAGGCGATGGCAATCCGCAGGCAAAACGAGGCTATTCACGGGATCATCGCCCCGATTGCAAGCAGGTATGCATCGCCCTGGTAGTGAGCCGGGACGGCCTGCCTCTGGGATATGAAGTCTTTGCCGGTAACCGGACCGATGTGACGACGGTGGAAGAGATTGTGGAGAAGATCGAAGGTCAGTACGGGTCTGCCGGCCGGATATGGGTCATGGATCGGGGGATGGTATCGGAGGAGAACCTGGAATATCTGCGTTCCGGGGGAAGGCGATATATTGTGGGGACGCCCAAAAGTCAACTGAGGCGCTTCGAGAAAGAGTTGCTTATGGAGGATTGGGAGAAGGTGCGGGAAGGACTGGAGGTAAAGCGATGTCCTTCGCCGGATGGACAGGAGAGCTTCATCCTTTGCCGGAGCACTGCCCGTGCGCTCAAGGAGAAACAAATCCACGAGAGGTTCGAAAAACGCGTCGAGAAAGGTATGACGAAGCTGGTGGAGAGTTGTCAAAAGAAAAAGCAGAAGGTGGGCATCGTGGAACGGAGAGTGGGAAGGCTTTTGGAAGCCAACAGCCGAGCCGCCGGCCTATTCCGGATCGAGGTTACGCAACGAAGGGATGGTGGGGCTGAGGTGGTCTGGGAAAAGTTGGAGGAATGGCGAGCCTGGGCCGAAATGAGCGAAGGCTGTTACCTGCTGCGGAGCAATATCGTCGATTGGGATGCAGAACAACTCTGGCGTGCGTATATTCAACTGACCGAGGCTGAGGCGGCCTTCCGGATTCAGAAGGGCGACTTGAGGATCAGGCCCATCTGGCATCAGAAGGAAGCGCGGGTTCAAGCTCACATCCTGGTCTGCTTCCTGGCTTATGTTTTATGGAAGACGCTCGGACAGATGTGCAAAAGAGCCGGACTGGGCAGCGAGCCCCGGAAGGTGCTCGACGAGATCGCTCAGATCAAAGTCGTCGATGTGACCCTGCCGACGAAACAGGGGTTCCTGATCCGAAATCGCTGCATCGCCCAGCCGACCAAAGCCCAAGCCGTCCTGCTCCAAAAGCTCCAACTGCACCTCCCTCAGCGGATGAAAATTCAAAAAACGTAGTGCCAACTTTACGTTCGGGAGAACCACCTCCCAGATTCGAAACTGCGGAAGTTGGGCTAAGGGGGATTTCGTAGGGGCGAGTTTCAAACTCGCCCCTACAGGGGACACCCGCCGTTCGGCCAGGGCTCACGGCAGGCCCCAAACCCTCGGCAGGGAAGTGTCCCTGCACCCTCTGTTCCATCATTGCGAGCCAATCGAAGCAATCTCAAACCCTTCAGCTTGCTTAACCTGAGGTCTGGAAGCTCAGGCAATTGTTGGACGAGCGATGTTGTTGCCCTATTGTTGCTGCCCTCTGATCCGTTCAGTGACGGGATCGAGAAGCCTCTTACCGTGAATGACAGCCGCTACCGTGATTACATTGCCCTTCACGCGATATACGAGCCGATAGCTGTAGATAATCAGTTCTCGTATGGATTTATCCTCCAGCTCGGGCACTATCCTGCCGGCATAAGGGGAGTAGCTCAAATCACGCGCAGCGTTGAGAAGCCTGTCAACTACCGCCGCGGCATAGCGTTCGGAGTCGCGAGATATGTAGCCGGCAATGGACTCCATGTCTTCGATGGCTTCAGGAGACCAAACTACTTGGAAGTCCATTTCTTCAGCCGTTCTTCCGCTTCCCCTTGCGTCAATATGCCCTCTGTCTCAGCACGATCTA
>JBAZQB010000017.1 GCA_041645435.1 Methanoregula sp. | reverse complement strand
AGCACAGAAGCACCAGTGACAATGACGCCAACCGGTGTATTGATTTCATGCGCGATACCTGCAACAAGGGAACCAAGCGCGGCCATTTTCTCAGCTCGCACCAGCTCCCCCTGCGCCAGGCTGAGGGTGTCCAGCGCGGCATTGAGTTCCCTGTTGGCTTCCTCCAGTTTGGTGGTACGCGACAGTACGCGTGACTCAAGCTGGGCATTGATTTCCAGGATTTCACGCTCGGCCTGGCGCTGGCGAGTGATGTCGACCGGCGTCAGGATATACAGATCCTGATCATTGATATTGAGCGGTCGCCCCGACAGCGCGCAGATCAGAACTTTGCCATCCTTGGTACGAAAATGGGTCTCCATGCGATTGATGATGCCGGTCTGATTGGCCTGCGCCACCATGATGGCGCGTTCACTGGGGTTGACCCACAAACCAATGCCAAGTGCGGTATTGCCAATGATGTCTTCGCGCTGATAGCCGAACTGATGTAGCCAGGACTCATTGACGTCGACAAACTCCCCACTCTTGCGCACCAATGTCAGTGGCATCGGGGCATGCTCAAAGACACTGGCAAATTTGTAGCGACTGGTCTCCATTTCCTTTTCATACCGCGAGTTCAAATTCGAAGTGCAACTTGAAAAATAGGTATGGTGGGCAAGATGAGATAGCATCCGAGCCCCCAGACCTCCAAGTCGAAGTTGCCCGAAATGACCTATACACATCTCACCCAAGACGAACGATACCAAATTTACATTCTTAAACAAGCAGGACATGACCAGAGTGCCATTGCGAAACTGATGAGGCGAAACAAATCGACTATCAGCCGCGAGTTGAGACGCAATCGAGGCCATCGCGGCTACCGGCCAGCACAAGCTCACGTTTGTGCGATGCGGCGCATGCAAGAATCAAATAATAGTCGGCGAGTTGCAGCCAAGACCTGGCATTTTGTCGAAGCTAAGCTCGTCGCGCTATGGAGCCCTGAACAAATCTCTGGTTACCTGGCCGTCAATGGTCAAGCGACAGTCAGCCACGAATGCATCTATCAGCGCATCTATGCAGACAAACGCGCTGGTGGAGACCTGCACCTTACTTTGCGCTGCCAGAAAGCCAGGAAGAAGCGCTATGGCGGTCGTGAAAGACGCGGCACCATTCCGAACCAGGTTTCCATTGATGCCCGTCCTGCTGTGGTCGAGAAGCGCGCCCGCTATGGCGACTGGGAAGGCGACACGGTCATCGGCGCAAATCATCAGCAGGCACTCGTGACGCTCAATGAACGTAAATCCCGCTATACCCTGATTGGCAAAGTCACACATAAAACTGCCCTGGCAGTCTCAAACACCATGATTTCTCTGCTGACGCCTTTTGCTGACTGCGTGCATACACTGACGACCGATAATGGAAAAGAGTTTGCCCAACATGAACGTATTGCGAAAGAAATCGACGCAAAATTTTACTTCGCCCATCCATACAGCTCGTGGGAGCGTGGCGCGAACGAAAATATGAACGGATTAATACGCCAGTTCTTTCCTAAGAAAATGCGTTTCGAGTCCATCACCGAGAAGGACGTAAGATTTGCTATGGACAGCCTCAATCATCGCCCGCGAAAATGCTTGAATTACAAAACGCCTCATGAAGTATTTAGTCGGCCCTGAACAATTCATTTTTTAACGGAACAGGCTAATTTTTCAGCCTCGATATGCGATACAGCACAGGAGCATGCCAAACCTATTGGCGCAAAAAAGCCGCAGCTTCCTCATGATCATTCTCAGGTTATGACCCGCGCCGCACAGCACGGCATGCATAGCATCACCGAGCGCTCCCTTGAGCCAGTTTTTGCCGAACTTACCATCTGTTTTCATGTGACCGATGGTCGGTTCAATCGCGCTGCGTCGCTTGATCATAGCTTTTAAGCCACGCGTGACGCCGCGCCTCTGACCTGATCTCCAGATCTGTACATCGTCAATGTCCACACCCCGATAACCTCTATCGACGAAGACCATCTGTGGTTTGACGTTCGATACAATTTCTGCCTGTTCCAGTGCTTCGCGCAAGGTGTGGCCGTCATACGGATTGCCTGGCATCGAGCGCGCACCAACCACGAGTCCTTCTTTGTGTGTCGTCACAATCGACACCTTGACGCCAAACTCATAGGGCGTTCTGGCCTTGCCTTTGGCAATACATTCGACCTCCGGGGCATGCAGCGCATAGAGTTTGTTTTTGTCTTTCGGTTGTTGGAGCACAATGCGTTCGGTTCGGCTTAACAGGTCTTTGAGTCTGGCCTGTTGCTGCACGGGCACCTGGCTCATTTGTCGTGCGATATCCCGATGTACGCGACCGACGCGGGTGCGCAAGGCCTTGAGTGCACCTCTCATCCGTTTGAACTGCCTGGCATGCGCGTAGCGGCCTACCTGCCATGCCAGTTGCGGACCTTCCCGGTTGTAGTTTTGTCGCAGCGTCAGTCCGCATTGCTGCGCGAACTTCACCAGATGTTGTCGGGAGCGTTCCAGCAGTCTTGAGTCGGTGGGCGGAGCAATCGCTTTTTCCATGACGGTGGTGTCGACGATCACATGTTCAATGCTGGCGGCCTTGATCAGGCCAGCGCGCTTGGCGGCTTCGATGGTCTGAGCTAATAACTCTTCCATGCCTGCTTCACCAAGACGCTGGCGCCATCGCGTCAAACTCGAAGGATCAATCGGTGGCTTGGTCTGTAAATAGGTCTCGCCGGTGAACACTTGCCAGTAAGGATTCTCAACCCAGTTCCAGACCACTTCTTCGTCTGACTGGTCGTAGGCATGCTGCAAATACAGCAGCCCGGCAATGAGCCTGGGACCCACTGCCGGACGTCCTCGCTTTGAGGTGAAAGAAACACCGGCGAGGCGATCGATGGCGTCCCAATCGATCAGACCGGCTAGCTCGATGAGCGGATGGCGCAGATTCAAATGCGCCATCAACGGATAGCCAAACAATTGGCCAGATTGCGCAAGTTCAGGCTTGGGTCCCATCAAAACCTCGTCAATATTTGCAAGAAAGTGAGAGGAATATTTCATATCCTTGCAAATGCAACATGCATTTTTCGACTGAAAAACCTTGCCTGTGGCTGTTTGCGGAGTTATTCAGGGGCGACTAAATAGGTCTCGCCGGTGAACACTTGCCAGTAAGGATTCTCAACCCAGTTCCAGACCACTTCTTCGTCTGACTGGTCGTAGGCATGCTGCAAATACAGCAGCCCGGCAATGAGCCTGGGACCCACTGCCGGACGTCCTCGCTTTGAGGTGAAAGAAACACCGGCGAGGCGATCGATGGCGTCCCAATCGATCAGACCGGCTAGCTCGATGAGCGGATGGCGCAGATTCAAATGCGCCATCAACGGATAGCCAAACAATTGGCCAGATTGCGCAAGTTCAGGCTTGGGTCCCATCAAAACCTCGTCAATATTTGCAAGAAAGTGAGAGGAATATTTCATATCCTTGCAAATGCAACATGCATTTTTCGACTGAAAAACCTTGCCTGTGGCTGTTTGCGGAGTTATTCAGGGGCGACTCATTATCAGTGCAGCACTGCATTTCTTCATCTTCCATTATCCAGCTGCATTGTCAGGGGCATTCTCCACATTCAAGAGATGCCAAGATGCCCGGTACCGCCTCGGACTGACTTTAACCATCACCATCAGTCATCGTATGGCCTCGCTATGAGGGCAATAAGGTCAATGATTTGAGGTAGGAACTTTTCACTTCACGTGAAATTCCAACCAGTTTGGTGGAAAGCGTTTCGAGAACGCATTTCATACAACATACAAAATTGCCCACGCATCACCATCGATTTGACGCCGGTATCAAGGCACGCCGCTGCAGCCAGTATGGCTACGGTAAGGAGGCTGCAACGCTGCTGGCAGCATTTTGTTAAGCGCACTACATCAGTTTTTCTCATCATCAGCATCCTCATTGGGAGCTAATGATGAAGCCCCGGTAGAGATTTGTACATTAGCCAGATAGCCAAATAGCCAAATAAGCAGGTGAGCGCATTGGGCAGGACTATGACAAATTCTTGAATAAAGGGCTTATAGATGCATGTTACCTCTCCCTCACTCTCACTCCCAGTTTCTTCTGTTTCTCCTGTTGCGCTTGCCTCCTCAGATATGGAGTCGCCCGAAATCTGGTTTGATGCCGTTGATCATTTCGATATGGATAAGGAGCGGTTTGAGGTTCAGACGGATTTTACGTCAGCGGACAGCCATTCGGAAAACGATGTCGAACAATCTATTCCATTCACCGAAGATTGTCGGCGTTGCGCCAAAGAGCTCATCAGCAATTTTGGTGGCGTGTTAGAAAATCAACTCGTTTTCGCCGGGCTATTAAAAATTTTTCCGGGATTGCCAATCGATATTGTAGTCACAGCAAATGACCTGTACATGGCCGTGACGGAAAGAAAAAATATCGACATGGCGATGTTAAACACAATCGGTCTGGCTTCTTCCCACTTGCTTGACAGCGGCAACATGATTTCGCAGATGGCGCATTTTATTCGCGAGACGCTGCTCGACTATGTCGGCGAGCCGTTTCTGGAGCAATTTTCGCTCCAGGATGGCGACCATGCATCCAGCTATTTTTTTACCGGCTTGGCTGTGCTGGTCGTGGTCGCCAAGCATTGGATCACCGATGAAGGCGCGCCCCAACGACGCTTGCTGCGGGTACCGGCGTATCTGGGAAATTTGTTGTTGCGCGCCAGCAGCTATTGGAATCATCTTGGAAAAATGGCGCAGCATGCTGGAGAAGTGTGTCGCTTTACCGCGCAAGATACGAGCGGCAACCATCACTATCTTTGTGTGGAAGAAATCAATAGCGCAGGCACGGCAAACCCCAAGGTGACAGAACAAAAAAGCTGGCATTGTACGCACACGGAAAATATGGGGGAAATGCCTGGCGCGGAGAGAAACTGCTCCTTCTCCAGGCACCTTGTGGGAATCGAAAACCATCATCAGGTGCCGCGCGAAACAGTCGCAAGTGAGCCGCTGCCGTCGCATTCTGCCGCCGCTGATACCAAGAGCAACGATGCCGCGGGGGGCTTGCTCGTTGCTTCTGCGGCCACTATGGCGGCATCTGCGCGACATACAAGCGTGACAGGAAGAGCCTTTCTAGGAGCTGCTCTGGCGTTTACAGGAACGACTTTGGTGATCGCGGGGAAATTCATCTGGGATGAGTTTTTTGTTGATCGCAGCGATCATGCGAGCGTTCCTGAAGTACCGGAATTTCCGGCATCGGCAACTGTTTCAGAGAATAGCGATGTCGATATTCATCCACAAAAAGACGATATTAAAACGTCGGCACTGACAAGTGCTTCGCCAGAATTTTTATTTCGCAACAAGTTAATCGGTTATTTGCATTCTATAAATCATTTTTCATCGAACGAGATGAGCGACAAGGAACTGGTCCTGGCTGCATTATATTTGATACGCCAGGATAAGCAGCATCAAACCGACTTGGCGCATATTGCTCTTTATGGAACGGGTTTGTTTGGTGAAAGACATGACGAGTATTTGGACCCGTTAGCAGAAGACTTGCTGGTTGGTGATTTGCTGTCCAGATTATTATTTGATGGCCGCTCACTTGAAGAGTATCTGCTGCATCAGTTTGATACCAGGCGCCGAATTTCTATCGCAGATTTTCATCAAAAAATAACTGGCTGGTCATTTGAAACAGAAGATGAGGAGTTGGTTAGCTTTTTCAATGAACGTTTTCTAGCCCCGGTTATGCCTCTATTGAAAATCAATCTTAATAAGGAGGATCCTGCCGACGCTTTTGATTCGGTGCTGGTAGGTACCACCACTTGGTTTTTTCTATATCTTGGTACGAAATATGCCGAGGTAAGCAAGCAAGAAGAGATGACATCGCGAGAGCTAAAGCTTTTCGGCAGTTATATATTCGAAATGCTGATGAACGGGAGTTTGGTAGAAGGAAGTGATGAGGTGATTGTACCTGGTATTAAATTAGTGATGATGTTTTTTCTCCCTAAAATACCCATAAAAGAGATGCCGCCTCTGGGAGAAATGCGGAGAACGGTT
>JBAZQB010000016.1 GCA_041645435.1 Methanoregula sp. | reverse complement strand
ACTGCTCGGCCTCGCTCCGTGGCCGGAAGACGGTTCCCATTGCATCATCGGAGAAGAACGGGCCGCTCTCGATAATCGCCTGCCGGAAAAGACCTTTGCTCCCCGGGCTCACCAGGTGGGCGTAAATACTGTTTCCCCCCGCAGATTCCCCGAATGCCGTGATCCTTTCCGGGTCGCCTCCGAACGCACCGATGTTCTTTTCAACCCACTTCAGGGCAGCCTGCTGGTCGAGGATCCCGTAATTGCCCGAACTGTTATGGGGTGACTCAGCCGTCAGCTCCGGGTGTGCCATCCACCCGAGTGCCCCGAGCCGGTAATTGAGCGTGACGACAACTACCCCTTTGTTTGCAAGGGGGCTCCCGTCAAAGAGCGCCTGGGATCCAGCCCCGGTCTTCCACGCACCCCCGTGGATAAAGACCATGACGGGTAGTTTTTCGTCAGGGTTCTTTGCCGGTGTCCAGACGTTTAAGGACAGGCAGTCCTCGCTCATGACCGGCATTACATCGAATTCGCCTGATTTCGGCTGGGGACATACTGCACCATACGCAGTCGCGTTCCGCACACCGGGCCATGGCTGCACTGCTGCCGGGGGTTTCCACCGGAGGTCCTTAACCGGGGCCGCTGCATAGGGAATGCCCCGGTAGACTAAAACGCCATTCTCCGTTGTTCCCTGGAGCGAGCCGGCATCGGTTGTTACAACGCCAGCCCCCGGGGAAACCGGGCCGGGCTCAGGATTATTCTGGAGGCACCCGGCAACCAGTACGAGACCGGCAATCAAAAAAAATACCAGTATATAAATTGCCAAATCCGGGATTTTCCCTGCGGTTGTCATGGATATCTGACTTTTTCAGTTGGATTGTGACGAGATTAACCTGTCGGATTTTACCGGGGAATGGTCCCGTTTTACTATTCTCCGCACCCATGGGTATGATATCGCAGCACCAGCCCCGCCCGACCGCTGCCCGGGACTCCGGGAGACCTTCACACCCTAAAAAATCAACTGCTCCGACGGAGGCTTATGGTGCCAGATGGTCAATAGACGATCATTTTCCTGAATTAATTGCGAAAAATGGCGGATTTCGCACACATTTTTTTTAGCAATTCCTGAAATAATCGCCCCGTTTACCCAAATTCGGCATAAAACATCCCCTAAAATGATCCCTATTGGTGCCTTTTGGATGGGCGATCGCTTGCCGGATGGAGGGGAGTTGGTGGAAAATGAAAAGAAGCCCTGTTTTGGGGCCCGAAACGAACCACTCTCACGTCGTTCACCGACGTGAATTTCACGCATCCTTCCGGACCCCTGTTCATGCGAAAAATCCAGGAGTTTTCGATCTGATATCGGAGGATCTTCACTGGGACGGGGGGCGGGTTGGGCTTTGTTTTAATACCTTGAGGGAACGGAGCCGGGGGTGGCCGG
The DNA here is from genome assembly GCA_041645435.1 of Methanoregula sp. NCBI lineage: Archaea > Methanobacteriati > Methanobacteriota > Methanomicrobia > Methanomicrobiales > Methanoregulaceae > Methanoregula > Methanoregula sp. The sequence goes on along the minus strand of JBAZQB010000016.1, from coordinate 5,145 downwards.
GTGGAGGGGGTTGTGAGGTGCTGATAGGAAGGGGGTTTGGAGGTGGGAGTAAGAGGGGAAAGGGAGGCTCCTCATGATCATGGAGGGATACACCTTACCCACCCCATCCGTTTTTATTTTTCCGGGATTGGGTGAGGGGACGGGGCATAACACATACACTTGCCGGAAGGTACCGGGAAATCTCTGGCTCTTTTTTCAAGAGTGAACGAGAGCAGAAAGCAACGGTTCCGCTGTAAGGGAAATGATTATTGTAAGGAACACCAGATAAGAACATGAGAATGTTAACGATAACCCGTGATGAGATTCTTGACCTGCTCAGGTCCTTACAGGATGATCTTACCGCACGGTATAAAGTCCGCAGGATTGGCGTGTTCGGCTCATTTGCCCGGAAAGAAGCACGGGATGACAGCGATGTGGACATCCTCGTCGATTTTAAAGAAGGAGCAGATCTCTTTGATCTCATTGAGCTTTCAGTGTATCTCGAAAAAAAAATCGGGAGACATGTTGATCTTGCTACCCCACGGGCGCTTCGTCCGGAGATCCGTGACGGGGTTTACCGGGATGTTGTGTACGCATGAGGGAATATTCCCTGCTCCTTCATGATGTCTTACAGGCAGCAGAAGCTTTTCCGCGATTTTACTCAGGGAATGTCATATGAAGCATTCGTTGATGATGACAGGACACTTTCTGCGGTGCTGTACAAGTTTGCCGTGATGGGTGAAGCTACAAAACTTTTACCGGAACAGATACGTTTACAGTACCCGGATATTCCCTGGCGGAGCATTGCCGGCCTGCGGGATAAAGTAATCCACGGTTATATTGGCGTAGATTATGAGCTTCTGTGGGAAACGATCTCAAAGAAAATCCCTCTTGTCATTGAGGGACTGCATACAATTCTTGATAATGCCAACTGATGATTTGGCATGACCCTGAAAGTATGGAGACCGGGACGGCTGGCTTCCGGGATCACATTACCAGAATTGTTTACTTCGCATGCATCAATCCTGCGGAACAAGGGAATCGCACAGGTACTGTATGATATCGGCTGGATCGAACGGTGGGGCGGTGGAATACAGAAGATGTGCCGTGCCAGCGCAGAGGCCGGAATCCCTGAACCGGTATTCCAGGAAGACCAGGGCTTCTCGGTACTATTCCGGAAAGATGTGTTTAACCGGGATTATCTCGTGCGGGCAGGATTATCGGAGCGGCTGATATCCGCAGTGCTCTATGCAAAAGAGAACGGGAAAATTACCAATGCGGATTATCAGCGGATCGCTGGTTTATCAGCAGCGACAGCACGACGAGATCTCAAAAATCTTGTTACTAAGGAATATTTTAGAGATGAAGGGTTTACAAAAAAGGGATCTATTACGTCCTCAAACACCGTCAATAAATTATCACGTGACATGGAAATGACGCATAAATGACGCATAAATGATAGTTGAATGAATACGGGCGAGAGCGGAAAGGGCTAAGCATTTCCGGAAAGGAGAGAACCCCTGTTTTTCAGGATCGGACATTCCGGCCCGGGACTTCGGGTGACCTGCACTCCCCAAAACCCACTTCTCCGACGGAGACCTATAGTGCCTTATGAGGAATGGACGATCATTTTCCCGAATTATTCGTGAAATATGACGCATTTAAAAAACACTTTTTAGCAATTCCCGATATAAACGCTCCGTTTGCCAAAATTCGCTATAAAATGGCCCCTAAAATGATCCCTATTGGTGCCTTTTGGATTGGCGATCGCTTGCCGGATGGAGGGTCGTTGGTAGAAAATGAAAAGAAGCCCTGTTTTGGGGCTCGGAACAAAAAACCCTCACGTCGTCCACCGACGTGAATTTCACACATCCTTCCGGACCCCCTGTTCATGCGAGATATCCAGGAGTTTTCTATCTGATATCGAGTGATCTTCATCTTGATGGGGATAGGTTTGGGCTTTGTTTTTGCTATTTGAGGGGACGGAGGTTGTGGCGTGGCCGGATAAGGGGGGTGGGGAGTGTTGATAGAAAGGGGGGCGAGGGTGGTTTCAGAGCGGGTGGGATCGTGTGAAATTTTCATAGCGAAGTCTGACTAAAAGTTTTCAATCAAAGTCCGGTTGAAAATTTTACGGCAAGGGGTGCGGGCGCTCCTCCAGCTCCTCCAGGGAACGTCCGGTCATATCGATCCGTGTCAACCAGGTCACAACGAAGGCGATGAGGCAGATGATGCCCATGATGATAACCGTATAACTGACGCCGTACGATGATTTCATCAGCGGGACGAAGATGATCCCGCAGGCCGCACCGATCTTGGCAAACCCTGACGCAAAACCGTGTGCGGTTGCGCGGAGACGGGTAGGGAAGAGCTCCGCGGGGAGGAGGAATGTCGTTGCATTCGGCCCCCAGTTCTGGAGGAGGTTAAAGAGACCGAACCCGACAAACGCGAGGGCGATGATGGTCTCGGAACCGGACGCTGATGCGGCTAGGATGAACAGGCCGGCCGCCATGCCGATAAAACCTGCAAGCTGGAGCCGGATCCTGCCAAGCTTCTCAACGAAGAGAATATTGAGAATAAAACCGAGGATTAAAAAGACGTCGAGTAACACCGTATACCCGGTCGAGTAGAAATCCTGTGCTATGAAATTGAGCCCGGTCGCGTGCGTGCCGAGCATGGATGCGATGAGGATGGGGCTAAATATCCCGACACCGTAAAAGGCAAAGTCCATGAAAAACCACGGAACCGTGATGAGAATGGTCTTCTGCAAGTTCTTTTGGGTGAAGAGTTCGGCATACGAGCTCATGAAAGATGGCCTTGCCGGTTCTTTTTCCGGCTTCTTTTGCACAATATCTGCCACCGGGGGCTTGATCCCCTCCTTCATAGTGAAATCCGGTATCATGTAGCGGACAACTCCCACCGCGAGTTTCCACTCCCTCCGCTGGATATGCCACCGGGCGCTCTCCGGGAGACCCCGCCGTAGTACAAGGATCACGAGTGCGGGAACGGCGCCGGCAACCATCATCCAGCGCCAAGACGATTCAGATGGGTAGAGGGCAAGGATGAGGAGCCCGACACCGGCAGCAACGAAGATACCAACTGCCTGGAAGCTGAATGCGGCGATCAGCATCCTGCCCCGGATCCGTTTCGGCATGAACTCACTGACATAAGAGGCACAGGCCGGATAGTCTGCGCCGATGCCGACACCCAGGAGGAACCGGAAGAGGATGAGAGACTCTATGTTCCAGGCAAATGCCGACAGGACTGCAAAGATGATGAATATGAAAAGATCTGCAATAAAGACCTTCTTCCTGCCGAAACGGTCGCAGAGCTTACCCCCGATGAGCGCCCCGAAGATCGCTCCGATGACCGCTGCAGCCCCAACTATGCCTTGTTCGAGTGGCGTTGCGGAGAACTGGACGATAATGAGCGGCAGGGCAATGGACAAGACGAAAAGATCAAACCCGTCAAGGAAGATCCCCATTGATGAGAGGAACCAGATATGGGCATGCTTCAGGGTGAACGGGGAATCATCCATCGCTTCGGTAAGTATTGTGCACGGCATGAAAATACTCTGAAACGTCGTTTTGTGTCATCTGTTGTTGAAAACAATATACTTTTCTTTTGATGCTTCTCCTTCACCAGGATCGTTGTAAATTAACCTGTAATTCACATTGGATGTGCGTTTGACAGGATTCATTTGCAAAATGAAAACCAGAATGTGGAGGCTGCTGTATGACCGGTGGGGGTGCCCCGGGACCTGAGGTGACCTGCACTCCCTAAAATCCATTCTCCGACGGAGACCTATGATGCCAGATGAGGAATGGACGATCTTTTTCCCGAATTATTCGTGAAAAATGACGTATTTAGTACACACCTTTTAGAAATTCCCGATATAATCGCCCCATTTGCTCAAATTCGCTACAAAATGACCCCTAAAATGATCCCTATTGGTACCTTTTGGATGGGCGATCGTTTGCCGGATGGGCTGGAATAGGGTCAAAGGGAAAGGAAGGGCGGTTTTGGGGGTAAAACCGAAGTGCCCTCACTTCGTCCACCGACGTGAATTTCACGCATCCTTCCGGACCCCCTGTTCATGCGAGAGATCCAGGAGTTTTCTACAGAATTGGGGGTGATCTTCTCCGAGACGGAGATCCGTTGGGCTTTGTTTTGGTACTTTGAGAGAGCGGATGCCTTAAGGATCAGACCCCTGTAGCGGCAAATAAAAGGAGGGACGGTTTTCCGGAGGAGAGTAGCGATGGTGCACCGGGGTCCTTCGTCAGAGAAAACCAGCATTATGGGGAGTTCAGGAACCGTGCCGGCCTGAATCTGCCGGCAGTTCCCCGGCTTTTATCTGCACCCACCGCCGCACGGGGCTCACCAGAAAAGGGGCGACAAAGAGAGCTGCGATGCCGACACATCCGCACCACCACTCGGGCACTGACGGGAATGCAAGGACCCGTATGCCGATATATGGGATCGCGGCCAAACTAAAGATCAGGATTTACCATACGGTGAAAAAAATGTCAGAAAAATCCCCGCTCACCCGCCTCGTCCTCTTCATCGTCTGCTTAGCGATCGCCGCCACCATCGTTGCCGGTGCCCACTACCTTGCTGTTGACCTCCCGGCGCAGGAAACTGCATTGCATCCCCCGGCCAACAGCGAATCGTGTACCATTAGTTACAAGGGATCCTGCGCCTATATCCGCGCCACTATATGCCGTGTTGGCGGGACTGATCTTGACTGGCTTAATTCGTGTATGAAAGATTACGGCTGCTGCGAATAGGAATGGGACGGGGAGCCGAACGCGGGGACGAGGAGCCCCTGCATCCTGCAGCCACCCGGAACTGCAGTTGGAAGATCATGGCAGAAAAAAATCCATTTCACCAATCCTGATATACAGTCCTGCCGGTTCGAACCGGGAACGATCGGGAAAGTCAGGCCCTATATCGACCCGACGCTCGTGAAGCAGCTGCCTGAAGAGAATGAACCGGGTGGTGCAGAGAAAAATCCGGGTACGACCAACGGAATATCGTCAGGTTTTTTTAAAGGCCCGGATAATGTATTGGAATCATGCGATTTTTTTTTACCATTATTCTCCTGCTCGTTGCCGCGACGCTGATGGCTGGATGCACTACATCTGACTCGGAGGCCGCAGCATGGAACGA
>JBAZQB010000015.1 GCA_041645435.1 Methanoregula sp. | reverse complement strand
GAGGAGATGAAAAAAGCAAAGGCCGCCTTATTTGAGAAATTGAGAAAAAACTTTTAACGCGCTATTGAAAATCACAGTCCCTGGTGACTATTGATTTGGGGCTCATTCCTTGACTGGAAAATACTGCTATGGAAGCATGCGAGTCCTCAAATGGCGTTTCATTTCACGTTTTTTTATCGCTTCACGCTTATCGTGTTCTTTCTTTCCTCGCCCCAGCCCCAGCTCTACTTTGATAAGACCGCGTTTCGAATATATGGACAATGGAATGAGCGTGCGGCCGGCTGCTTGGGATTTGCCTATGAGGGAGGCGATTTCTTGTTTTGACAGCAGCAGGGTACGGTCGCGGTGCGGATCGTAGTGTGTTTGGGCTTGAGCGGCGGGCGGGTAGGCGGAGATGGTCGCGTTGATGAGCAACGCCTCGCCATACGGAGTAATGCGGGCATACGACCCCGCGAGAGATACTTGTCCTTGTTTGACTGATTTCACCTCTGGACCGGTCAGCTTGATGCCGGCCTCAAGCCGTTCTGTGATCTCATAGTTGTAGAGCGCTTTTTTGTTCACGGCAAAAGGAGGCATAATACATTGAAATCCTAAATACTAATTTCTAAACTCTAAGCAAATCCAAAAATCCAAATAACGAAACTTGAGTTTTGAACATTTGAATTTTGAGTTTGTTTAGGTTTTAGGGTTTCGGATTTAGAGTTTCTATTATCACATCCTCTCTACCGGCTGCATGCCTAGCAGCTTCATCCCGATCTGCATGGTGTGCGCCACTGCCTGGAAAAGCGAGAGGCGCGCGCGGCGAATGGGTGTTTCTGCCTGGGCAACCGGCAGCCGGTCATATGACGCATGGAACACATTGGCGAGCTCTTCAAGGTAGTGGACTAAGATGTGCGGCCGATAGTCCTCGGTGACCTGTGTGAGCGTATCGGGGAATCTCACCAGCGTGCGCAGAAGAAGAAGCTCGTCCGGCTTCTGCAACAGTGTGTGATCGGATGGCGCGGTCAGGTCCTCCGGATGTTCCGCTTGAATTTTCCTGACGATGCCGTTGATGCGCACGTAGGTATAGAGCAGATAGGGAGCGGAGGCTCCTTTGAAATTCATCATCGCATCCCAGTTGAACGTGACGGATGATTCGCGGTCCCGTGAGAGATCGTTATACACGAGCGCGCTTATGGCTATCCGTTTCGCGGCATCCTCTTTCTCAAGAGGGGAGAGCGACGTGTTTTTTTCGTTGATAATTTTTTTGGCAAGCTCGATTGACTTATTGATAAAATGCATTGCGTCAACCGCCTCGCCCTCTCGCGTGGACATCTTGCGCCCGTATTCGCCAAGGATAAGGCCGAATGGCACATGGATGAGCCTCGCGGAAAGCGCATAACCCATCTTGCGCGCGGCGGCGAACAATTGCTTGAAATGCAATATCTGCTGATCGCCGACGACATAGAGTACGAGATCGGGCTTTAGGTTGTCTTCCCTCCACTTGATCGTCGCAAGGTCGGAGGTGGAATAAAGGTAGCCGCCGTCTGATTTGCGGATCATGTAATCAGGAAGCCCTTCTTGGTTTAATGGGATGACTACCGCGCCTTCGCTCACTGCCGCCACTTTTTTATCAAGCGCTTCCTGGACAATCTGGGCGAGCAAAGGTTCATAAAAACTTTCCCCGTGCTGGTAATCGAACGCAATACCGAAAAGCTCATACACGCGGTTAAACTCTGCATGGCTGATGCGGCAAAATTCCTGCCAAAGTTTCTTGGCTTCCGAATCCCCCTGTTGGAGCTTCACTGTTTCTGCGCGGGCTTGTTCTTCAAGGGCGGGGTTATGGGGCAGCTCTTTATGGAAGCGAATGTAGAGCGCTTCAAGTTCCGGCACGCTCACCGGCGCATCGGCGCGCGGGGTATGCCAAAGCCTAAAGGCAACTAATAGTTTTCCAAATTGGGTGCCCCAATCGCCTAGATGGTTGTCATTGATAACTTGATATCCCGCATGGCGGAATATATTGTCAAGAGCGTGGCCAATAAGCGTAGAGCGGAAATGGCCCACATGCATCATCTTGGCAATGTTCGGGCTTGAATACTCAACCAGCACTTTCTGCGGCGGTACAGGAGTCCATCCCCAGACGTCTCCGGCGTCCCGTATAAGAGGAAGCCTTGCCTGAAGCCAGGTTTTTGAGAGAAAGAAATTAACATATCCCGAGGGGGCTATTTCTATCTTTTCAATCATGGGACGCAAGGAAGGTTTGATTTTTTCTGCAATTTCTTGTGCAATATCGGATGGTTTTCGCTTCAAATCTTTAGCCAAACGAAGCGGCAGGTTCGTCGCATAATCACCCATCCTTGAATCAGGTACCGTAACGAGGCCAGTAAGGCTATCAAGGCCTACCCCGGCATTGAGGGACGGTATAATGGCGCGTAATGACTCTTCAATGGTGTGTTGTGGTGAAGGCTGCATAAAATAGTTTTAACATCGTATATTCAACATACCATATTTATCCGCCTTTGCAGAAGACAATGACTTTAAGCCAGATGAATGCCAAAAAATGCTACGGCGGAGGTCGCCAAAAGGCGGATAACCCGCCGAAGTCTCGACTCATAGAGACGAAGGAGGGTAATAAGACATTACGGACTACTTCTATGGCTCCATATCATCCACATAATTCTTCTCTTATCCCTAGTTTATCCTAATATCGGTATTAATAAATCCATCACGTTACCATTGATATAGCCTAGGATGGATAATGAGACTGATGGCCAGATTGTGAAAGAGAAAACATGAGATTTACTAAGGATTTTGTAATATCGGCACGGTTGACTTTAGGCAAAAAGTGCGCTATAATGATATTAGTAAATAGAAAAAAATTGGCTAAATGAATGGAAAAGATAGTAATATCGGATGCCAGGATGAAGCAAAGAGAAGTAGCGCGCGAGGAGACAAAGCAAATGAGCCAATTGACCCTTGGTCTGGCGAGTAGAGGATCACCGCAGTGCAAAGAGGGCACGAAGAAGGGTTTGAAGATTTAAGAAATAAAAAAATGTTTATTCTGCGCGAGTTTAGAAGACGCGCGAAATAAACAGGGCACCCACCGTTGACAATCTAATATAAGCCGTGCGTGAAAGCTTTTATAGTTGTCGAATCGGTGGGTTCATATACCAGTATACTAAATTATTACCCACCTGGCAACTAAAAATTTTTTACCCCGTTACCAAAATGTTGGATTATAAGTCATAGGCTTATAATAAATGTTTCTGGTATGCCTAACATAATGATTTAAGATAAGCCTTTAGGTAAACGGGGTTAATGTGCGGCCTGCGATAAGTCCAAAAACGGACTTTAAGCCGCATGAAAACAAAAACAAAAAACCACACAGAGACCACGTCTCATATACCCTTGTCTCTTTCCGTTCATTCTCAGAATGAACTGGAGAAGCCAGGGTATATTTTGTTATCTGAAGCATCTGAGCTCTGCACCTACAGCCAGGAATACCTCTCTCTCCTTGCCCGACGCGAGTTATTAAAAGCGGAAAAAATTGGACGGACCTGGTATACCAAGAAAGAGTGGCTGCGGAGATATATTGAGGAGCATCCTTCTACTGATCGCGGCAATGTGAAGGGCGAATGGAAGGAAGATGCGCAATTGCACACCCTGCTTCAAAACCATGTCGCGCTTCGTGAAGTGTCTACTGTCGCGCAGCAAGTTGCGCACCATGCAAAAGTCCTGCCGAAAAAAGTGCAATCAGCCGCAGTTCAGTTGCAATCACGATTACAGAACCAAATTAAGAAAACGCTTGACGCTGCCCTCCAGGCCGCCATCTATCATCTCCACACATTTCAAGCGCGCCTCATCTCATCAGGTAAATTTCCTTATCATGTCTTTTTAAGCAAAACCCAACAGCACCGCGAAACAATTTCCAGGGAGCTCAAACAATGGGAAAAAGGTTTTATAAATATTTTTTCTACCGGCATTCCCACTCGTAAAAACTTTACTTCTTCCCGCATCGCCGGGAAGCAATTAATTTCGAATCCGTTACGTAGTAACAAAATTGTTTCCTCCCTCGCAAATATTTTTTCAGACCTACTTCCATCACGCCGTTTAATAACGCTCACGCACCAGCCAAATTATGTCATCGCATTGCTCTCCCGCTTTTTGAGCGAGTGGTACAGTTCCGCGCGCCAAGGCCTCGATTTTTTCACCCATACCCCCACCCTAACTTTCCGTTATTGGTCTCTCTTTCCATGGCAGAGGCGCCTGCAGTCAGCAATGGTATACCTGCTGCTGGTATCGCTGGTATCTACCAACGTATTGGCGTATGTCACTCCGCAAACTGCCGCAGCGCTCGCGGATCGCGTGGAATTCACCGGTAAGGCTCTCGCGCTCCACGCGACGCATACGGCACGCGCCGGGATGGAGCAAGGCCAATATCTCGCGCGGGTGATTGCAGAGGAGGCGCCTTTACTGGCTCACACCGCACTTTCTCGCACGACTTCCCAAGCGCATTATTTCGCTCGCGCATTGGAGTCTCTGGGGACACATACAGAACGCCTATTAGCGAGTATTTCTCAAAGTGCAGAAACGCTGCCGCAGGCGGCATCACAATATGCGTTTCAACAGGCTTCCCCTCGACAATTATCCGCGCGCATCGTGCCGACCCCTGCGCAAGCAGTGCGGGAAGTGTTTGCGGACGCCAAAGATATCGCTTACGCGTTCATACCCGCACGCATGCAGCAGGGGGAATCCTATGAGACTGGAGGGATGAGTGAACCTCGCGTCGCGGGCATTTCAGCAACAAAAGGAGGTCGGTTGATAAGTCAAATCCTTCTCTCCTTCATAAATAGATCTGAACATCTTTCGGAACAATGGTCTCGCGAGATTGGCGCATCCCGCCACAATACGCCTCTAGTCCCAAATGCTGCAGGCATGAAGCGCCTTTCTTCTCCATTTCTTTCTTCTCTGAAGAGCATGGGGAGGATCGCGGAGCGCGTATCAGACCAAATCCCTCCTCAAACGCTTGAAAAAGCGGTTCGCGTGTCCGCAGAACGCTTAGCTTTCGTGCCTGTATCGCGTTATGCGCGCGGCACGAGCGTGAGCAGACTGGCGCAAACCGTTGGTTCACTTGGAAATTCCGCATTGGCGCTGGTGGGGGCAGGGGAGGATACGGCGCTAAATGGAATCCCATCTTTGAGCCGCGGAATCACCCGCACCGCATTGCCAGATGCCGCGCAGACAAAGGTTGATACCTTTGTCGCACGCACGGGCGTGAGTGCAAGCAATTACGCCACGCAGTCATTTGTGGTTTTGGGGAAAAAGATCGGAAGTGCAATTGACCAGACGATCGCATGGTTGTGGCGCGACCGGGTCGGGATTTGGCAAGATCAGTTATTGGCTCTTGTGAAACAGAGGAAGAAGTCCGGAGATATTCAATATGGCGGAGGGACGATCGTTATCAATAAAGGGACAGGAAAAGGCGCACAAGGGAGTTCGGGATCGCAAGGCCAAGCAGGCCCCCCAGGTCCGGTTGGCTCCCAAGGCCCTGCCGGTCCGCCTGGTCAGCCCGGTTCGCAAGGTATTGCCGGTCCTCCTGGTCCCGCGAGTTCTACAGGTCCCGCTGGTTCCACTGGCCCGCCCGGAAGTTCAGGATTTTCTCCCACATCCGTGTATCTCTTTTCAGCCCCTGCTAAAGATGGCGGGGGTACGGCGTTTGCAGTGAAGTACTTAAGCAGTGATGTGCTGACCGTACGGAATGCGACGGTGTCAGCCGCGCTCGTCGCGGAAACACTTACGGTGAATGGGGGTTCAACTTTGAAAGGCGGTGTGACTATGCAGAGCACGCTGAATGTTGCGGGCGCGACCACGCTGTCTGGCCCGCTTTTTGTGAATAATGAATCTTACTTCAGCCAACCTGCGCGATTTACGACTCTCAATGCGACTACCACGAATGTAGGCGCCCTCTTGGTATATGGCAATGCCACGACTACCGGGTCGCATTACATCGGCGGCGACTTGACTGTTGCCGGGTCATCAATTTATACCGGCGGTTCTACGTTTAATTCCGTCACTACCACGGACACCGCTTATTTCGGCGGGAACGCGGTGAGTATGGGAAATGTAGGGATTGGCACGAGCACCCCCACTGTGCGGCTTGTGGTTTCCGATGGGTCAAGTTATACCTTCTTCTCGCTTCCCACCACGGGCAATTACGCCACGACCACGTTGAATACTGGATTAGCGGTAGCTACTTCTACGTTGGTGGTAAATGCTGCTGAACAGCGCGTGGGCATAGGCACTGCAACACCAGGTTATAAACTCCACGTGGTAGGAGATACGTACCTTGCAGGAAATGTAACCACTACAGGCACGCAGATTATTTCCAGCCAACTTGGCATCGCTACCACTACGTTACCATACGCGCTCAATGTGACCGGCTCCGGGTATATTACCGGAGACTTTATCATCGGAGGGAGTGCAATATTTACGGGCGGTTCCACCTTTAACTCTCTCACCACCACTGACACTGCCTACTTCGGCGGCAAGACCCAAGTGATGGGGAATTTAGGTGTGGGTACCACAGCCCCAGGCGCACAGCTGCAGGTAACAAACGACGCGAGAATATCCACGGTGAATGCGAGTACGACAAACATTGACACGCTTACCGTGAATACGCAAGGAATTTTCAGCAATGAGGTAAGAGTGAATACCTTAAACGTGACTACAACAAAAGTTGACAATTTAACAGTCAATAACAGTTCTAGCCTTTCCGGTCTCACCACCATCACAGATGGAAGGATTGTCTCCTTAAACGCCACCTCGTCATTCATTGACACGCTGGTGGTTAATTCCTCGCTCTCCGGCACAGGATTCACGAATGCCTGGAACAGCGCCCTGAACGCCACCACCACTTTGGACCTGACCACTTTTTACAGCACCAACGCCACGATCGGCACCCTTTCACTTACCAACGCCCTGACCGTTCCCAATGGCGGCACGGGCCAGGCCACCCTTTCCTCGGGCGATATCCTCTTAGGCAACTCAACGTCAGGGATTCTCTCCACCTCAACGCTCTCGGTCGTGAAAGGCGGCACCGGCGCCACCTCGCTCTCAGGATTAGTCTTCGGGAACGGCACCTCTGCCATGACCGCAACCACCACGCTCGCCGTCAACTACGGGGGAACCGGCGCCACTTCCTTAACCTCAGGCGGCGTGGTCTTTGGCGGCGGCACGTCGCCCTTAACCGCCTCCGCGGTCATGACCAACGGACAGCTCTTGATTGGCGACGGGTCAGGCGCACCCACCCTTGCCACGCTCACGGAAGGATCCAATATCACCATCACGAACGGGGCAGGGTCAATCACCATCGCGGCAACCGGGTTAGCCTCTGCCGGCACCCCAGGAGCCTGGCAGAATATCTTCACGAACACCTTGGCCCCCACCAACACTTCCGCCGGCATCTTCGTCTATGGGTCATCAACCATTGATACTTTAAGAATCCCCGGTTCCTTAAACGCCACCTCGTCATTCATTGACACGCTGGTGGTTAATTCCTCGCTCTCCGGCACAGGATTCACGAATGCCTGGAACAGCGCCCTTAACGCCACCACCACCCTGGACCTGACTACCTTTTACAGCACCAACGCCACGATCGGCACCCTTACCCTCACCAACGCCCTTGGGGTCGCCTCCGGCGGCACAGGCCAGGCCACCCTTTCCTCGGGCGATATCCTCTTAGGCAACTCAACCTCTGGCATTCTCTCCACCTCCACCCTGTCAGTGGTGAAAGGCGGCACCGGATCATTCTCGCTCTCAGGATTAGTCATAGGCCAAGGCACCTCTGCCATGACCGCAACCACCACGCTCGCCGTCAACTACGGGGGAACCGGCGCCACTTCCTTAACCTCAGGAGGCGTGCTCTTTGGGGGCGGCACGTCGCCCCTGACCGCTTCCGCGGTCA
>JBAZQB010000014.1 GCA_041645435.1 Methanoregula sp. | reverse complement strand
CGGTAGTGTATCAGTTTGAATTTTTGGGGGATTGATTTTTAGGGAAAGCTCAGGCATAATCTAACCATGCCTGACCAATCAAGCAAGAAGCCGAAGCGCCCCCGTGATCTGAATGTCTTGGCAAAGAAGATTGTCGAGATAGCTACAGAGGGTGAACCCACCGAAGAACCTTCCGAGAAGAATCCTCACGCTGTCGCATTGGGAAAATTGGGTGGTAAGAAGGGCGGAAAAGCGCGCGCCGATAAATTGACGCCTGAACAGCGCAAAGAAATTGCTCAACTTGCGGCCCGTGCAAGATGGAAAAAAAGTGAGAACGATTAGCTTATCTTTTTCTTTTTGTCAAAGTCGGCAGCTTTCCTTTCTGCGATGTCCTCTCTAAAATCCATAGGCACATTGATGGGCTGTTCACCGGGATTAACACCGTTCCAATGATCAGCATCCAAAGTTAATGAATAGCCATCACCCACCATTTGCTCACGCCTCGAAATAAGGCTTTTTTGCATGTGGTGTCGCTCTGCTTCATCAATATCTACCCAAAAGAAGTGACCTTGTTTATATTCGACGGCATGATTGGCACGATATGGCTTGCGAGTTTTTTTATCGTACCTCATTTCTACGCGCATTGCCTGAGTAAATTCTTTTGCGACCCGATCGAGAATAGAAATGGGCTTTGGAGGTGTCCACCCGTGCTCCAATGCAAACTTAGCAACTTCTTTCGGGTCTACCTCTTTAATTCCGGTTTTTTCTTTGTAAAGACGATACATCCGCTGCGCTAGTATCTGTTTATTTGCCATTACATTCTCCTCTTTATAGGCCGACAGGATATACATCTCCCCACCCATCAGTCATCGCTCCTGGTGATACATGAGAGCGAATTTTGACTAAAAATTTTCGGAAAAGATCATATCTGCCAGTTCTATATTGTAATTGCCCGGCAATTAAGCCGGGATGGATTTGTAATATGCGGGATATACCAATGATATCTCTCTCACGAAAAAAAGGGGCCTTGCGAGCGATAAAACTGTCTATCTTTTCCTGGGGGACGCAAAATTCGGCAGCTGCCTCATTGGCTATACGCTCTTCCTGTGCGATGTTGTCGCCTGTTCCGGCATTTTCACCCTCTAATTCTGCATCCAACATATAGATGTTATTTTGCCCATGGCGTTGCAAAACGTGCTCAAGTTCATGGCGAAGAACAAACCAAAAATTATCAATTCGATCATAGCGTAAGGACATGCCTATTACTGGCGACTGATCGTTTAACCAGAAACAAACACCATCTATCTTAGCGGATGATAAAGATTCGACAACAACAAATCTAATACCGCTTTCAGTAAGAATACGAGGCACCTTCCTAACTTCTTCCTGTGCTGAAAGCAACTCGTTTAGGCGGTTGACAGAATTACGCCCTGCGGCTGGTGAATAGCGAGCCGCAAGCATCTCGCTGGCGATTTGTTTTACACGGTAAATCCACGCTAATTGTACAGGAGTAGCTGGTGTGAATGTATCGGTCTTCTTATTGGCATGGGGGAGGATTTCAATTTCATTAATTGATTCTACACCAAAAAATATTGCTAGCGCTTTTTCAACCTTTGGGAAATCACGTACATCAGCAGCATTAATCCATCCTCTTTTAATCATTTCCGCCACAGGTAATCCGCCAAAAAGAGCGGCGCGTGTAGCCCTATCGGGGTCAGGGCGTATTGATATGCGAGCTTTGGCAAGGTTATATTTATTTTGGAGATTCAAAAGCGCCACTGGCTCAAATTCAAATATCTCCCCTAGTGCTATGGCCATTTCAGCAGTAACAGAGAGTTTGTTTGTAATGAGCCGATTTAAAATAGTTCCACTTACCCCCAACATGGCAGCTAATAATCGCTGCGTCCATCCGCGCTCTTCTATCAGGGCTTCAATGAATTGCCCTGGAGTATTAAAATCATCAATGATCATCTTCGCATCCCCCCAAGGAAACCTTTATCATAGACCCCCCATTTCTGTCAATAAAAATTGCGCAATTTCGCAAACTGATCGTTAGTCAATGTAAAAACATAGCCACATTAAAAGGTAATATACTTGTAACATATAGAAATATCTAATAAACATTTTTTTTCAAAACAATCATTATTTTCTTGACATACCCTTTGCGCTCAAGCATAATAGTCATTATGAACAGATTGAGTATACAAAAACGGGCACAAATCATCGGTTGCTTGGTAGAGGGTAACAGCCTGAGGGCTACGGCCCGCATTACCGATACGGCCATTAATACGGTCGTTAAGCTTCTGGTAGATGTTGGCAAGGCTTGCGCCGAATACCAGAACCAGGCATTGCGAGACCTCAAGTGTACCCGCCTTCAATGCGATGAAATTTGGTCATTCTGCTATTCTAAAGAGAAAAATGTACCCGCCGACAAGAAAGGTCAACTTGGCTACGGCGATGTGTGGACCTGGACGGCCATTTGCGCCGATAGTAAACTTGTCCCCGCCTTCCTTGTAGGTAATCGAGACGCAGAAACCGCCTCTGTGTTTATGGAAGATGTAGCCACAAGGTTTAGCCATAGGGTTCAGCTTACCACAGATGGTCATAGGGCTTATCTAACGGCGGTTGAAAGCGCTTTTGGTGCAGATATTGATTACGCTATGTTGGTTAAAATATATGGGGAGAGTACGGAACAAAAGGTCGAGAAGCGGTATAGTCCAGCCAAGTTTACCGGAAGTAAGAAAGAAATCATCTCCGGCAATCCTGACCGCAAGCATATCTCCACCAGCTACGCAGAGCGCCAGAACCTCACCATGAGGATGAGCATGAGAAGATTTACCCGACTCACCAATGCCTTTTCAAAAAAGGTGGAGAATCTGGCTCATGCAGTATCCCTGCATTTCATGTTCTACAATTTCGGGAGAATCCATAAAAGCCTTAGAGTAACCCCGGCCATGGAAGCAGGGATTTCAGATCATGTTTGGAGTTTGGAGGAAATTGCGGGGTTGGTGAATTGAAATAATTAAATTCCTAATTCTTCCATAATTTTATCAGGAATAATGTCAGACAAACTAATTCCCACTATCTCTTTTATTTCTTGAGAAACAGTAGGGTCTTTTCGTAGTTTAATGTGCACCTTTCGTAATTCTCGGCATTTTAAATCACATAATTTAGCTATATATTTAAATCCATTTTCTTTATCTTTGCTTTTTTCTAATATATCTTCCTTTGTCAATAGTTCATGTTTTCGTAAATCGCAATATGAAACTTCCTGTAAATAAGGACCAGCAATTCTTTCCTCCCAATGTTCTGGATTAATAATTAGTGTAACCCTTTCCCTGCAAGCACCACCTGTTGTGGTTAAAACATAGAAAAGATATTGTTCATCTATTTCCCCGCCAGCTAATTTAAATTTTGGTTTAGGTGGGGGTGTTGGTTTTCTATTTTCTATTGATTTTTCATCGCGATATGCGCTACGTGACGTAATCTTACATAAAAGTTCTTCATCTGATAAATCATTCAACTATTTAGCCCTTAAATCCAATCTTTCATTTAACCCAACTTCATTATTTTGCTTTGCTCCAATCTTCTCCATTGGTTTTGTTTTATAAGTTAAGTCAACAAGAGCTTTAGGACCATAGCCACCCAATGTATCTAAAATTCCATCTATTATATTTTTTTCTTCACTGGTTATCTCTGAGAAAGATAAATTAGCACCTTCGTCAAATTCATATACCACAACCTCACCTGCCTGGGTAATCGCCGAATCTTCTACGATTACTCCACTATCCAATAAATCATGTACGTACTCATAGATTCTTTTGTCAAAAGGACCATATTTAAATCGTATATATTCAAAATCGGAAATTTGTTCGTCAACTTTTCTGACTGATACGAGGTCCACTATATAAGAAAGTTTCATTAGGCTTGTAATGGAGGGGAATGGGTGATTTTGGATCAGGTAGGCAATTAATTGCCTGGTTTTTTCTATCATGGACTCTCCTCCACTCATTCCTTTATCGGCACATCAGGAGGTTAACTTGATTGTGAAGGAATTATCTTGTCAACTTAAAATAGGACATTTGACACAGAAGTCAAGAAAATACCGCTTATATTATATTTTAAATGAGAATCATTCGCAATAATAAAAATGATTTTCAAACTGATACACTACCTCGAACGCCTTAAATTCTTTATCAATGCTACTATAACTCATTTTTGGGTATCAGATGTTATTGTGCCTATGAATGGTTGTCCACATTGTGTTACTTTTGAATACTCGATGCTTGGGGAGATTAAGAAGAGTTGTGTAAACTCTCTGTAATCCCAACTCTGTCAGATATAATTAGTGACAATATTTCCCACCTTTCAAATAGATTTAATGTATAAAATCTAAACTCCCGAATACAGGTCATGTCAATAATATAACCACCAGCAATGATTTGGTGAAATAGCATACTGCCATAAGAGCGTGTATATATTATTGGTGAAAATTGTTTATAGTCCATTTAAGCCTCCCGTGGCCTGCGCTGCCCGGCCCGCCAAGAGAATAGTTTTTAGTCTATCTTTTCCACTCACAACCCGATCATCATCAAGCAGATTATCAATACAAAACGCATGATCTTCTGGACGGTAAAATAGGGCAGAACAAGTGCCATCTTCTGACCAACCAAAGAAGGCAAAATTCCACCCCAACTCCACCATCCTATTAATAAACATCTCAATCTGGCCGTTGGGTAAGTCGGGGGTCCAGTCTCCTTGATAATCAGCAAATACAAGAGTGCTATAGTCTGGATAAGCTTTTTTTAACCACCCTTTAAATGCTGGAACCTTAAACCACCCCATCTTCCTAGCGCTCCAATCTCTTAACTCTTGTAGTTCTTTATCTACCATGGCTTCCCCTCCGTCGCCTTCAAAAGTTTGGGTAGGAGGGCTTGGGCTTTAGTGACTGCCTTTATTCTTAGAGTTACAGCCAAATCAACGTCCTGCATTTTAATACTCGCTAACCATTCCACCACCTCCCGGCACTCCCGGAGCAGTTCGGCTTGCTGGGCGATTTGGTTATTATTATAGCAAGTGGTGTTACGCTTATCCTGTAGTTCTCCATCTTTAAACACATTCCAACAATTTGTTAATTGCAAATCGCCTTCTGCTGTAGATATGGTTTGAATTACCTCAGCCCCGCAAAACGGGCATTTATCCTGGCTCATGGCCTTGCCTCCTCCAGGAAGTATTCCTGAATAGCCTTATACAATTCAGAGCCGCCAGGATAGCGGGGGACTTGCTGTAGAATATTTTCCGCCTCCGCCAACCTCTCCCGCAACCGCTCATTTTCCTCCGTCAATTTTTCTATTTCTGAGTGTAAACTGAGGGACCAGTTAATTCTCTTATCAATAATAATTTTCTTATCCAGTTCCTCCCGCAGCCGGGTATTTTCTTGTTCAATTTCTTCATCAACACCATCAAGTAATCTTAAAATCTCAGCCCTCATACTTTGATTCTCTTCCCGTAGCCGGGCGATCTCGGCCTGGGCGTTTGTTAACCGTTCTTGAGTTGGCGATGGCGGATAGTCGTTAATGATCTTCATAGCCTGGTTTTTAATACTCTGAAAAACAACAGCACCACTACTATCGGTTTCACCACCCTGACAACAACGACCTTGGGCTACTTTAGATATAATAGGCCACATAGATTCAGTTTGTGCTTCAAGCTCTGTGATCTGGTCCTGCAAGTCTTGAGTTTGCGCTATATGATGCTCTTCAAAACTTTTGAGGATCGATTCTAAATCTGCAATGTGGGCTTGGGCGGTGGCAAGTTGGGCCTTGCAATCTTCTTTCATATGACATTCCCGGGTTGCTATTTGAGATGCAGCGCCCATCATCATTCTCCTTTCGTCAATGGCATAGTTATGCCTAATTGTATCGGTTGTGCTGTCATAGTTTCATCAAAATTGCCATCACTTTTTATACATAAACCGCAACAGGTTTTTGTGTGAAACCACGCACCACAATTTTTATAAATCTCTTGCTTGCAGTTTGCACAGATAGCTCTCGGTTTATCTATTCCAGGATACATTATTTACCTCCTTTTGTTCCTAATGAACTGTCAAGGATTACTTGACAGTTGAGGGGTTAATGCCTCTCCCGGTGAATCCACACGTCCGGCTCAATATGGTCCTGCTCCGGCTCACACCAGCAGTCAGGGGAGGCGATGTGTTCCATCGGCTTCGGCTGTCGCTTCTCCCATTGGTCAGCCTGGAATGCTGCCATACCAGGGTCAAAGCCCTTGGCGATATAGGTGTTATAAATGTCACCCCAAGGTTCTGGACATTTTCCTCTCCTTAATTTTGGAAACATTTTTACTCACGGATGGTTCACGGATGGTAAAAAAGGCACCAGGCACCAGGGGCAATTTTTAGAGCAGCCTCGACTCGTTACAGTCACGCCTTCTTTTACGAACCTACCCGGTACAAATTCACCGCCTGGATCGCCAAGGGCAGGTCCGCCATAAGCAATAGAAACTCTACTACGTTGGTGCATCATTTTCGCTTTCCAAGCCCTTTGCAGCCTTGCGGCTTCTGGCAAATCCCACGTAAAGGTCACAGAGACACTCACTTGCAAATCTGGGACTTCCCATAAAGGCGGATCACCGACAAAGGCTAAATCATCGGTCGGCGTCCATTTGGTTCTACGGGGGAACACTCTAATCATTTTCATCTCTCGGCCTGGGGGATGGTGGGGGTGGTACGAAGTCTTTTCTTCTTAAAAACCCAGAAATAAGAATGAAATTTTCGGGCATGTATTTGGCGTTTATGAGCAGGGTGCGTCATGCGGTGTGTTGCCATGAGTACAAAAAGGTCTACCGGAATAAACCCAAGAACCTTACTCATGTTATAAATCTCTGCATGGGTAAAATTGTTTTTCCCACTCAGCACTCCATCCTGATTCTTGAAAATGAGCCAACCGCCTGGCAACAGGACGCGGTGCATTTCTTTTATGGCCTGGAAGTAGAAAGCCCATAGGTCTTGAATGGTCCCGACGATCTCCCCGAAGCGCGCCTTAAGGGTGGCCCCGGGGCCTGTTCGGACGAGAAATGGGGGATCGAAGATAATTGATCGAATACTCTGGTCCTTCAAGGGTAAACGGCAGACATTAGCAGAGATGACACCCGGCTTTCTTGGGGCAATATCGAAACAGAACTTTGGATGCTCTATCCCGTTCTTATAGAAACAGCCTGAGCCATAACAGACATCACATTCAATGTCGCCAGTATGCAGAGCAACTATGTTCCGTAGAATTTCAGGTTGAGAAAACGATATGCTCTTGACTATCTCCACTCTATTAACCCCGTTTGAGTCTGGGCTTGTGGATTCGGACGTGTTCAGCCCGAATCGTTAAATCTAAATTATCAATCCTGTTGTCGTCTTTTATTTCATTGCAATGATGGGAGATTTCGTCTGGTTCCAGATACCGGCCCAAATATTCTTCAAGGACAAGACGATGTTCAAATACATAACCGTCTTTGGTTGCAAAGGAGTGTTCTGGACGATAAAGGTAGATATAGCCATCTTTGTCTTTTTTAATCCCGCCTTTCCAATGGGCTGCATCTTTTCCCCAACGACTGATTCCCTTACGGTTATGGTAATTAATGCAACGGTTTCCCGGTTTCACCACCTCACCGCAACCGCACTCACACAACTTCATTTCCTGAATCGGCCCGGTATGCAGAGTTACGATATTCGATAAGATTTCATCTTGAGAAAAGGAGATGCTTTTAATCAAATCAACCTCTCCGGCACTTCCACGTCGAACAGCCCTTGGCGGCCCTTGACCGGGAATGGTTTAATGGCCCGGACATTTTCCAGTTTCCATGCGTAGCGGCCAAGGGAGAAATCGCCGAAGGTTGCTTCAAGTCCTATCCAATCGGTTTGATAATTGAATGTTGTAAGACAGGCTGTTAGATCAGCGATAGCCACGGCCTTGCCATAAGGAATTTGATAGCCTCCAATCGGATACGGCAATGCTTTTTGGGCAGCATCCACGAAGGTCGCCGAAAAATGAAAAGAATTAAAAGGTTTTTTAGCCGCACAAATCAGCAACGGCCCCCGATAATTAGTCTTCCACGACCGCGTTTCAAACTTCTTGGCCACGACCGCAATCAGTGAGGCCCAGGGTTGCCAGATGGAAATGGCTTTGATTTTCATATCATCTCCCTCAAATCGCCCCTCCTGCCAGGGGCTTCAATACAACACGCCATAGCCACGTCTTGCCATTCAACCTATGAACCTTGATATCCGGGCCGACAGGTGCCCGGTGCCATGCGGTGCCGAAGGTCGCCGCGGTTAGCCTATTCTGGTGTATCCTTCCTTAAACGCCTTGGCGGGGGACCAAGATTCAAATCCGTCTACATAGAGAACGTAGTAGCCGCCTACGGGGTCATTATTGCCGCACCGCTCTTTTAGGTGGCTTGAAACGTGGACAGGAATACCACAGGCAAGACTCCAAAATTGAAAATCGCCATCGTTTACGATTCCGACGATCTTATCCGCCCCAACCTGCTTATGGCTCTGCCATTGAGGTAAAGGCTGTGATGCTTGGTTTTCATCCATACGATTCTCCAAAAACGCCGGTTTCACCGGAACCGGCAAGGCCAAGGGATATATGAGGAAATTATTTAGGGTTTCCTTCCGCTTGTGGTAGCAAGAAGGGCGAAACCACTATCCGGGGTTCTATATAAATTGGAACCACATCTTTGCCTTTGGGGTTTTTCATGAGTATCCAAGTTCCTTCTGCCGACGCCGGAGAGAAAAGGCCGTTAGGCTCAGCTTGAGGGAGAGAGAAGCCTCGCCCCGTTGCTTTTTGGGGGCTTGAAAACTGAGTGGCGTAGGGGATACCGTAGCCAATAGTGACACCAAAGAAAACCAATTTCCCAGTGTACTGGTTAAACAAATAGGTGTAAGTGGTAAGTCCCTCCTGGTCCCGCAGTTCAAGGATATCCTTTAATATCTTGCGCTCCCTAAAATTCTTGATTCCAGGCATTCCGACTTGGGAAGAACCCTGCACGAGGATTTTTTCTTGTTGGTTTCGTTGAATATCATCAGAATCTTCACAAGATGAGGTTCCCATGGATAGAAACACTGCCAGGAAAAGACACGCCATTATTGGATATACGCTCAATTTCTTCATTAATATTTCTCTTTAGCTTGTTGAGATTTTAGTTGAGTAACAAAAGCCCTAAGATCGACTGGCAATCTATCCTCTCCGTATTGATTAGCTCTTCGCAAAATAATTGCCGCTAAAGCGTCTTTTTGATCTGGGGTGGCCTGTTCATATTTGAACTGCATGTTTTGAAGCTCCTGGATCATGCCCCACTTGTAGGACGGAGTGTTTTCAAAGACCTCTCGCCGCGCTTCTTCATATTTAGGAGCCCAGAATTTATACATGAAAAAATCATTGCCTTGGAATAGCCACACAAGGGCAATGACGGCGATTAAACTACCGATGATAGCACTAAAAGTTTTCAATGTTTCATCTCCTCCTTCTCGGGGACGTGGCGGGTTACTGATTTTTGAACCAGGTCAATATATCCTGTCCAGTCTCCTCATCGAACTCCTCCAAAGGAATAGCAGCGTCCAGTTTCAGGGCTTCGTAGGGCAGGTCAAGCCCGGTGGCTTCCATCGCCTCCTTGATGGCTTTAAGGGTTTCATCTGTGATAGACTGAGTTGGTGTCCCGCCCGTAGGCGTGCCGTTGCCTTCTGCTTGAGTGCTTGCCGGGGGGGTGGGTGCGGAGGAGTCCTGGGGTGGCTCAGGGTCTTTAGTAGTTTTAGCTTTTTTAGTTTTCTCAGGTTCAGGATGCGGGGGCGTTTCAAACCAATCCCCTGGTTTACTCATACCGTCCTTGAGAGAGTTAAAAATTTTCCGCAAGGCGATTACTTGGGCTGCGGTAATCGCTTCAAGTTTGCGTTGAATCCTGGCCTCTATCATCTCCTTAGTAATGTTGTAGGTGTTGAACACATCCACCATCTTCTGTACGGCTTGAGGGGAAATGTCAGCCTTGGCCTTTAATGTATCTTCGCATTGATGCACCGCGGCTTCCACGATATCACCGGGGATAATGCCCAGGATGCAGGCCCGTAGTCGGCGTGAGCCCTGATTAGCCACGGCCTCATAAATGTCACGGGGGTCGGTCAAGTTCGTGATTCCCTTATTTCGGGTATATCTGATATGGCGCACCTGGAAAACCTTGCTTTGCCGGGTGTTGGTTTCCAAGTCCCAGGCGTAGGCTTCCATAGTGCTTTCCCCTGGTCGCTGTTCCAGTTCACGGATACCGATTTGGAGGTTTCCCCATTGTTGCGCTATGGCCTCAGCTAGCCGGATTGATGGTCCGGTAATATCTGTGCCGCCGCGAGCATAGGAGTAAAGGGCGCTTTCGGCCAGGGTGGGTCGCTGACAGGATACCATAATGCGGTCAACAGCCTTGGCCTGATTGCGGGGGAACCTTTTGGCGATAATCATAGCGGCCTGGACCTCGGCAACTTCCCTTTGGGCTGTCGCTTCGGCCAGGACCGTCGGGACTTCTTGGGTGACAGGTAGATTATCGCCTGTGAACGGAACGACATTTTTAAATACGTCACTTGCTTCCATAACAATATCCTCTCTATTTGATTGAATATTTGCAGTTTATTAAATATGAGACCACGATATGCCTCGCACAATATTAGCTATGTGACCCCTACTGATGCCATATTGCTTTGATATTTGATTAAAATTTAATCCGATACGATGAAGATCACGTATATTATGAACATCAAATTCATGTAATTTAGCAAGGTGGTTGTCTTCTCCCCTAATCGGACTCCAATTCCTACCCATTTTTGAATGTGTAGATTTTGATAAATATTCTAAATTGCTATGGTGGTTATTACGCTTATTCTCATCCCTGTGATGTACCTCATGTCCGTCGGGGCATGGCCCGATAAAAACCTCCGCAACAATGGCATGGATACGTTTTTTAATATAACGTCCGTTGTTTCGTAGATGTACCATTTCGTACCCTTTGGGGTCTAACCAGGATTTTAATATATGCCTTACTCTGGCACCGCGGCTCTTTTTGCACCTGATTACATCACCATCTTCGCTAACATGATAGGCGGGCGCAAAAGGTATTCTTCTCCATTCAGTCATTTGTCCTACCTCTTTTTCAATGAATAGCGGCAACTATCCCAATATCCGCACCAGCGCGGGCTGCATATCCAGGCTCCCGGGTCGCAAGGTGGAAATAACCCGGTCTGAATCTGAGCAATCATTAATTGAACCCGCAACATAAGATTCTTCCAATGCTCCGGGCCGCGGACGGTTTCAAGGCTTTGCAGTTTCGGCTCTTTATTGTTGACCAGAATTTCCAGGCTAATTTTATCGGGCCACTTGCCGACATGATTTGCCACCAACCCAGAATAGAAGGTAAGTTGCAAAGATTTATCGGCTTCCCCCGCTGGCTTGGCCTTATCAGCAGTCTTTAAATCCGGCATCCAGTGATCTTCCGTAAGTACGTCCACGATCCCCACCAAAGGAAGTTTAAGGCCAGCATCGAACTCAAGGCGCTGTTCCACCATTATCGGCTGAATTTCCGGGGCCAGGGTTTCCCGATAAAGTTTGGTTAGCCGTGTGGCTGCATCCAGGCCAGCGCCCAAGAGTTTTTCTTTTTCCCCGATCTGGTCTTTGGGAATAAAAACTCCCCGATCTGTGACAAGGCGGACATATTCATCTCTGGCGGCATCCTGCAAGGCGTCAACCGGCAAATCCTCATGGGAGTTAAGTTTCTGCGCATGGTTGACCTGTGCGGCCTTGTGGGTAGCAGAGCCGCGGCGGGCTGAGATTCCAGGGGGGATGATTTCACCATGAATGTATCGGCGCTCAAATTGGGCCGGGCAGCGTAGGAACATCCCTAAATGGCTCTGGTGGATTGATTCAAGCATAAATCACCCGCACATCCACATGATCACGCCCACCACCACGAACAGCAGGCCGGTTAGGGCAAAGTTGAGAAGTTCGTTAAACATGGGTTTACTCCGGCACAATATAGATGCTATTACGGGCTTGAGGCATAATAAGGCCGTTGCCTATGTCAATGCGAATTTGACCTTTATGATCAACGAAAACAGAAACCTTAGTATTTTTGCCGATGAAGGTTAAATGGGAATTTGCAGGCAAGTAACGCTTGGTAAAATCGCCATCCAGCCATAACTGATAATAAGTGTTTGATTCAGGGTGAGTGTCAGTGTTTATGGCTAATTGTTCTGCCAAGTCACGGGTGAGCCTACCATTGCGCAGTTCTATATTGGCAATATGCTCTTGCGCCCACTTGGGTAATTTCGATAGCTTATTTTCCATCCCCACTCCCCTCCCTAAACGCCTTCCTCGCTGCTTCAAAATCCTTTTTGCCGCGGTTCCGACGATGTTCACGAAACAGCACTACGATTTCGATACCTAGAAAGGCTATTAGAGCGCCCAGGATGAAGCCAAAAGCGAGGATGGCGTAGTGGCTCATCTCGACCTCTCCCGCAACGCCTCTAACAACTGGTCCTTGAGGGCAAGGGCTGCTTGCAGTTGGGCGATTTCGGCTTTTACTGCATTAAGTTCTTTCTCATGGCACCTGGGGAATCTTGTCCATGTATCAGGGTGATTTATTGGGTTAATAGTTCCGCAAGCATAATGATGGTCTATGCTGCCCTTAAACTTATAATCACTCCCACAAAACGGGCATTTCTGGCTATCCTCGCTCATCTCTCCTCCCGTGCTTCCGCCAGCATTGCACACAACCTCGCAGCGTCTGCCTTTGATTCGTAACTTCTTGCCATGGTAATTTCATCCTTCCGATAATACTCTCTGGCCGTCTTGTCGTGCTCCTGGGCTTTCTTGAGCCAGTCCTGCCGGCTAAGGCTCATGTCAATGCCCCCTCTTGCAGACACCATATGCCGTTGCTAACCATTCTGTTGTGCATTCGCTCCAGGTCTTTACGTATCATAGCTTTGGTTTGGTTCATTACTTGATCGGCTGCATTAAAAGATACTCTAAAAATACCTTCCTCTGTTAATAACCCTAATTCACCGTGCCAGTATATTTTTACAGTCGTGTCTATTTCTATCATCATTTACCCCCTTCAATCGTGGCTATGAAGAATTTCAGCGCCATCCTTTGTTGTTCAGTTGCCTTCCCGGTATCCAGAGCCATGAGCAGGTCCATGGTCATGTCCTTAATGCTGTTTAACTGCCCAACGTCGGTAACGTAGGGGCGGCGGGTGCGCTCCGGGTGAAGGACTTTGGGGGCGGGAATGGTCATGGTGAAACCTTGCCTTCTCCTTTACATTTGGAGCAATCGGAGATAGCAGTATATGAAGGGCCATAAGAAATATCTTGACCCGAACCTTTACATTCAGGACAAACAACTTTTTCCCGCTCTTTCTTCAATTCCCTTTTCAGGTCCGATAATTCAGATTTAAGAGGATTCTCTGGTGTTGGGTAGGCCATACCGTAGTTTTCAAAAGCACCTGCTACGTCTTTTGTAATGGAGGTTAATTGCTCTGGTGTAACAACAACGCCGTGCTCTTCAAAAGACTCTGCAAGACACTCTTCCCAATAGTCCATAACTACCCCTCCACGCTCTCAATAGCCACCATAGCTCGGTCCCGGTCATACCAAGGGGCGATAGTGTCATTAAGGGATTTCTGATCCCAAAACTCCCCGAGCCCAAGGTTCCAAAATCCGCCAGGGTAGGGAGTGTTCTTCTCCATGGCATCAGCTACGGCTTCGATGTCGGTAATGTCCAGATCGGCTGGAACTTCGATTTCTTCCTCAATGAGGCCGGAAAGGCGGACATAGACCTTGATTTTCTTTGTGGCCTGCGGTTCCGGCTCTGGCGGGCTTATGGGTGGTTCAGCGTGGGAAGCGTGGGCGTATTCCATTTTAGGACTCCTTGAAACTCTTTTTCATAATGAGGATTTCGGGGTCAGAATGATGCAATTCAATTTCGCACTTGGGGCAAACCAATTCCTCCCCGCACGTACAAACAGGTCTTTGCGATGGTTTTGTAATTACTGGGACCACAAAAGCCGCGGCACCGCATAAGGGGCAGGTTGGCCCATGCCTTCGGGGATTCCAATGGATTTCGCAATTAAGGCAATATTCCATTGGGTCAGGCATTGCTTCCTTTTTAACTTCCATCATTACTCCTTGGCCTTAGCGAGAGCTTCTTGAGCCATTTCCCCAATTTGAGTCAATCTACTGGTAGGCACAGCGAAGCCTAAGCATCGCAACTGAAAAAGTTCATCTTTAATTTCTTCCAGCGCCGCCACAAGGGCGTCGTGGCAGTTCATAGCCAGTACAATCCTCTTAGCCCGGCCTTCCCCTGTGACACCCAACACCAAACTACCTTGCACAGCAGCAACCTGTGCTCCCAAACAGTCATAAATGACTCCGGTGTTCCCGTAAACGTAAACGCCCTTGGATGTCCAGTTTTTGTCTGCCATCTACCCTTCCCCCACCTTCCGCAAAGTCTCCTGAAGGTCATCTCGGAGTTCTTCGAGGCGAATAATCCTATCCCCCTTACCCTGCATCCCGAGAGTTTTGGCTAATGCTTCGTGATGCTTTATTTCCCGGTCTAGCCACTCTACCGTATCCTTGAGCTTGTGGTAGAGGGTCGGGGCGGCGGCGATAAGACGAGCGTTGTCTATAGCCGCTTCCTTTCCCCAATGGCTTTCTTCAGTAGTTGCAATCGGGAAGTCTTTAAATTTCTCGCCCTTCTCATTAAACCTGGGATAGTCTGTGTAAATCCAAGGCTTTAATATATAGCCTATTCTCCATGGCCCCGGAGTTGGGTTAAACTTTTTATCTTCCATCACCCCACCCTCTCCAACCGAGTCCCGCCCAAAGCCAAGGCAATCCGCCGCCCACGTTCAGGGGAAAAGTTCAAGGCGGTTTTGACTTGCATGATCTTGCGCCTCAGTCCGAGCCAGTTGACTTTGGTTAGCCAGTAGGTGCGCCGCTCTGGTTTCATTTTTGGGATTCCTCCACCTTGTTATGTGATTCCCATAATTCTTTCAAACGCTTAACCATTTCAGCCACTATAGGTTTACTCGTTTCTTCTGTTTGAATCTGCACCATTAAGGCCATTTCCTGCACTGCTAATTCGATATTGTTTCTGTAATGCTTTTCTTCATCGGAAGATGCAGGTAATCGCCAATGTACAATCAATTGCAGTTTGTGTTCTAATTCAAAGTCAAAATTTGCTACCGGCATCTCTCCTCCTGTGCCCCCAGCGAACCAAGGCGGGTATGCCGGGGGCTGGTCTGAATTGTGTCCTACGGGCTTCCCCGGCCTTCACTTCCGGGAAATTGTTTGCGCCTTGGAATACAGCCGGGACTCTTTTGGACTTCGCCTATCCGGCCTGTGTGTTACACGGTATCCCGTGCCTGTCCTCAGTACCCCTCAGCGCAATTCTTAAAGTGAATCCCTGTCACGGTCGGGCCTTCCCGGTATAGGCCGCCCGAATTGTGGTGGATAACTCACGCCACGACATCTCAAGACCGTGACAGGAAATCGTTTGACAGGGTCCGGAGTTCTTAGTATCCGGCTTGAACGTTAACCCATGTGTTGCCTTTTATAATGTCTTTAACAGTGGACTTCCCTACGCCAAACATCCTTGCCACATAGTTCAGGCTTTTGCCAGCTGAACATAAGTGTCTTATGGCTATAACTTCATCTTCAGTCAATTTAGCACTGTTGTTATTCATGCCCGATTGATGGATGCTACGATGATTTGGCTCAGGTAAATATTCAAGATTCGTTTTTACGTTATTAAACTTCAATTCATCCTTATGGTGAAGATTGTGCCCCGGCGGCTTAGGCCCTAAGAAAGCCTCGGCAACAAGGTATTGAACCCTGATAGTTCTGGATAGTCCGGGTCGAGTCACCTTTACAATCAGGTATCCTTCTGACTCGTATGTTTTTAGGATTCGACCAGAAGATATTTGCCTTACAGACCCATCTTCATTTGCCTCATAATTAGGCCAACTTGGGACCATTCGCCATTCACTCATAATAACCTCCACACGGGCCGCCCCGCCTTAAAATTGTGCCGGTGTACTAAGCCCAACCGGCAGGCTGGTGGCGAGCACCCTCAGGCGGGCTATTGCGCCGTTAAGGAGGTCTATCTATGCCAAAAGCTCACCAGGGTCTTGGCCTCTGGGCCTTTGGCTGACCACAGCCATTGTACGGGTTTACGGGTCAATCTATGTTGCCTCCTTAAATCAGTCCTGGGGGTGGGCACTCCGTGTGAGTATGCTGTCTCCGCTTTATCCACAAAAATGAGTTTCACCGGTTAGTCTGTTCCCGATGGTGGGCAGCGCATCCCTCCGGTTGATTTTCCCCATCCCCAGGTAATTCTCACTCCCCCACCTTCACCCCAACCGCATAAGCCCTCGCCTCATTACCACCTTCAATCACGTGGCAGAACTCATGGGCTACTGTCACCCTGTCAACGTCAGGCTCACTCAGGTAAACTACCCCTCCCCACTGGACTCCTAAAAGCCGTTCCCCCGGTTCCAGGTTCGGGAACATGGCTCTCAGGGCCGCATGGTCCCGCACAAAGACGATAGGCGGCGTCTTGTAGGCTTCCCCTTTGCCGCACTCTTGGCGCACCCGGTTGAAGGTGTTCAGGTAATTGACCCTGGGGGATTCCAGGGAGGCGCAGGCTGCCGTGAGGGTTAAGGTGGTTACGGTTATGAGTTTGGTGAATAGGTTCATGGTGTAGCTAAATCCCTTGCGGGTGCGACCCGCGGCGGTTAGCCTTTAAACGGCTTCCCATTAACCATTTTCAGCACCGGAAACTGGCAGTCTTTGCAGTCCCAAACGTGGCCTTTGACTTCCGTGAGCACCGGAAACTGGCAGTTGGTAGCCCAAACGTGGCCTTTGACTTCCGTGAGCACCGGAAACTGACAGTCTTTGCAGTCCCAAACGTGGCCTTTGACTTCCGTGAGCACCGGAAACTGGCAGTCTTTGCAGTCCCGAACGTGGCCTTTGACTTCCGTGAGCACCGGAAACTGGCAGTCTTTGCAGTCCCAAACGTGGCCTTTGACTTCCGTGAGCACCGGAAACTGGCAGTTGGTAGCCCAAACGTGGCCTTTGACTTCCGTGAGCACCGGAAACTGACAGTCTT
>JBAZQB010000013.1 GCA_041645435.1 Methanoregula sp. | reverse complement strand
AGTAAAAATATCGCCCAAGTTATTGAGCAATTGCGCTGCTATAGTGTAGTCCGGCCAATCATGCGAGCCTCTCACGCTCGCGACTGGGGTTCGAATCCCCATAGCAGCATCCGATTTTGACTGATTCAAAAAAATCCTGATAACTTCGGGTTATTTAAAAGAGAACATATATGACTGACAGCGCAGAATTTGACGCAATCAGGCGCGGGCACCACTACCGCTGCTGCATCTGCCGGCAGCCGGAGAAAGTTACCGGTACCCTTTTACCGGTGAAGGGAAAGACAGCAGAAGGTGAAAGCATACTTCCCGTATGCCCGGAACACCATGCAAAATACATGCAGGGTTTTTTTACCGGATCTGAGCTGAAAAAGATCGGCATTTCCGCTGAAGATTATCGTAATTTCCTGGCAGAAAAAACCGGTGAGCGCGAATCAGGAAGCGGGTTATCGGCAGAAGAAAAAGTCACCCTGACCCGGGAAGAAACAATAAAAAAGATCCAGAAATCCCGCAAGATGAAAATGCCAAAAGTGCACTCTGATTATAAGAAAGAGATATAATCTTTTTTTTTACTTTGAAAATGGCCCGGCCATTTTTTTTATAACAGCAGGTATGTTTGCGATTACCGGATCCCTTTGGCTTTTTCGGTTCTGTTGAAATCCTGGAGGGAAAGAAGGAGTCGCTCTCGGGGGCTACAGCACATCGTGCTTTCGCCCCCACCGCTCGGGCATCCCCCAAAATTGCGATAACCCGCAGAAGGTTGATCAGATTTTTTTAACAAGGGGGTCAAGGGGATACTCCCCTTGGGCTGCCTCCCCCTCAGGGGGAGAGAGGGGGTCATCCTCATATCAGCCGCTGATAACAGGCAAACAATGGGAAAAAGAGGATTTTAGCAGAGCGGTTTTTTTACTATATCCATCCGGTTTTTATCACGCAGATACAAATATCCAGGTAAAGAGGAGTGATCTGGTTAGGTTCTTAGAAAAGAGATCACATCGCCCGCGAACGTTTTACAATAATGTCATTTCCCTTCTTTTTAATTTCCACCTTGATCTTTGCACCCTTGTAGTCCACTTCAAAGATGCCGAACTTTTTGTCTTCGACCAGACGCTCAAGTTTCTGCAAATCCGTTCTCAGCATTCGTTTAAAATCATCGCCTTCATAGATCACTTTGACCATGTTTAACACCAACCTGTAATGTTCAATTGTCCAGCAGACGTATCAATCTTCTGTGATTCTCAATTTAATCGATTCTTACCTTCCGGATACCAATTGTCCCGTATTTTCAGCGTTTTTATGAGGAAACATTAAATATCGTTTCCCAGCATATCCCTATATGAGGAGTTATGAGCAGGGAGAAGATCAAAGTCCCCGGAAAGGTCTATGAGGAGTTAGTCGCCCTTCAGCGTGAGATCCATTTCACCCAGGATCACCAGGATACGATTAAGAAAGCCGAAGACCGGGGCTATATGAACGCAGCGAACTGGATCCGCCAGAATGAAAGGGCATATAAGATCGGGTTTGCATGGGGTTTCG
Source organism: Methanoregula sp. (assembly GCA_041645435.1). Lineage (NCBI taxonomy): Archaea > Methanobacteriati > Methanobacteriota > Methanomicrobia > Methanomicrobiales > Methanoregulaceae > Methanoregula > Methanoregula sp. The sequence continues at coordinate 29,227 of JBAZQB010000013.1, read as the reverse complement.
AATCGGATGGCGAAGCACCGCAGGGTGCCTTAAGGGATATCCCTGAACGGGAAGCCCCGGCACCCCGGCGTACAATATCCCGTCCCGCAACCATGCAACCCCGCCCGGCAAAGAAATCATCCGGCTCGGGCAGCTCCGGTGGAATTATTGCGGGAATAAAAAACTGGCTGGGCAAATATTTCTAATCTTTTTCTTCTTTTTTATCACGTATCATTGCCGTCACAAAGATAATGTACGTCAGACAACGAACGGATAGTATATGACGGTATGTGAGGACTGTGCCAGTTATTCACCGGTCACAAAGGAAAGGGGGATCTGCCGGATTAATGGTGAAACCACACCGGATCGTGACAGCGAACGGTGCCCTTCCCGTACGTTTATTCCAAAGCCAAAGAAATGATTGAACAGGAATACAGAAACCATGCCACGGGAACTTTCAGAAAAGGATATTGAAATCTTGAAAAAACTTGCACCGGAATGCGGTGAACTCACCTGCTCAGGATCGGGGCACCAGTTCCATTCGATACTGCCTCCGGTCTCCAATCACTTTGCCGAGGACAGCAATGATTTTACCCGGCGGATAACCCGGTTGACCGATGAGGAACTGACGTACCTTACCGATATGATCCAGAAGGGAGAGGAGAGCATGGGGTGCCTTCCTGTTGAAGATGTCGAGGCGTTTGTGCACCTTGTCCATGACCGGTTATCTGAAGACATCGCACAGAAAGTCATCTCTGCGTACGAGTCCGGCTACGAATGCGAGCATTAACCGGAAATACACATTTATGACAGAAATTCCCCTACTCGCTGCCGGTCTCCATGCTTCAACGGTAAAAAAACGCAAGGATGCAGCAGCAGAACTGGGAAAATCCGGCAATCCGTCTGCAATCGGACCGCTCGCCGCTGCTTTTCCCGACCCGCACCCGGGCGTTCGCTCCGAGATTGTGCAGGCTCTTGGCCGGTTGGGTGATTCCGAAGCCATCCCTGCCCTGATAACCGCCCTGGACGACGCTGAACCAGGCATCCGCTGCGCAGCAATTGCGGCACTGGGAAGGATCCGAAACCGGGCTGCTGTCAGTCCGCTGATCGGCTGCCTGAAGGACAAGGATATGACGGTCCGAATCGGTGCAGCGACAGTTCTCGGAAAACTGGGCGATCCAAGGGCAATCCAGCCGCTCACTCCACTGCTTGACGATCCCTTTTCTGAGGTCCGTAATTCAGCCATCGTGGCTATCCGGAAACTCACCGGAAAATAATCAACAACCCCACCATTCACAGTATCTTAGAAAAGCGGATCACCCAACAATGTAAGCGCCGGCAGTCGGGTAATGTAAAGATCAACAAAAAGGTGTACTCATTGCCGGGATCACAGGTCAGGTACGGCATATCCTGCTCTTTAATGTCCCGACTGCCGATGCAATGCAGATGTTTGCTACCGTTGCACTCCTTGCTGTGCTGATCGCCGGTGTGGTACTGGTGAAACCTGAACCCTGAATATACCTTTTTTCCCACCAGATTCCTGAACTTCCAATACCCCCACGATAGTATGAGGGTATATATCACTCCCGCACAAATCACTGGTTTACAGGAGCAGTCCATTGACCGGAATCATTGAGGCACAGGACCTCAGGAAAAACTTTGGCAGTCTTGTCGCGGTCGATGGCATCTCATTTTCCGTAAAAAAAGGCGAGGTCTTCGGGTTCTTAGGCCCCAACGGAGCCGGCAAGACCACGACCATGAAGATGATCGCCTGTGTCTCACCCCGGACATCCGGTCTGCTTTCGGTCTTTGGCAGGGACCCGGACACACAACCGGCAGAGATCAAACAACGCCTCGGGGTGGTCCCGCAGGAGACAAATCTTGACCCGGACTTTACCTGCTTCGGGAACCTTTTTACTTACTCCGGCTACTTCAACATTCCTCACAATTCTGCACAGAAGAGATCGGATGAACTGCTTGAGTTTGTCCAGTTGCAGGAGAAACGCAATGTGGAGGTAGAAAAACTCTCAGGGGGGATGAAACGGAGGCTGATACTCGCCCGGGCGCTGGTCAATAACCCCGATCTGCTCATCCTCGATGAACCGACCATCGGTCTCGACCCGCAGGCCCGGCACCTGATCTGGGAGAAACTCAAAACCCTTCAGGCGCAGGGGAATACGATTGTGCTCACCACGCACTATCTTGACGAGGCCGCACGGCTCTGCAACCGGCTCGTGATCATGGACAAGGGAAAAATTCTTGTTACAGGAGCGCCGGCAGACCTTGTCAAGCAGTATGTCGGGGAGGAGATCGTAGAAGTGGAGAAGAGTGAAGAAGTACTTTTTTGCCTTGCCGCACACAACATCCCGCATGAAGTGACCGGTGATACCGTGCAGATTGCGACGTCCTCGTCCCGGGAGATCGCAAAGATCCTGCTCGACTCCTGCCAGCCAAAGAAGATGCTCACGCGACTGGCAACGCTTGAAGACGTATTCCTGAAACTGACAGGGAGAACCCTCAGGGACTAAAACATGCGACACCTTTTTTCACTGCCCGGGGTTTCACGGCGTGCGTGGAAGGTCTGGCACCGGAACCTCGTGGTCTTTGTCAGGACCTGGCACGTAAACTTTTTCCCGCCGCTTGTCGAGGCACTCCTCTACCTGTTTGCCATCGGCATGGGTATCGGTTCCTACGTCAAAGAGATCGATGGCATCCCGTATGTAAACTTCATCGCCCCTGCCATCCTCGCCATCGCCGTCATGAACTCCGCATTCTTTGAATGCACCTATGGCTCGTATGTGCGCATGTATTACCAGAAGAGCTTTGATGCGATGATCGCAACGCCGCTCTCGATCGAGGACGTAATTGCCGGCGAGCTTCTCTGGGGAGCCACGCGGAGCGTGATCTACGTGATCATCATGCTCCCGGTGCTCGCTGCTTTCGGTGTAATCTCCCTTCCCGCAGCATTGCTTGCAGTCCCGCTCGCGCTCCTGGGGGGACTGATGTTTGCCGGTATTGCGATGTGTTTTACCGCGATTACCCCCGGCATCGATACGCTGAACTATCCCTCGTTCCTGTTCATCACGCCGATGGCACTCTTCTCCGGGACATTTTTCCCGCTTACCCTGCTCCCGGTAACCTTACAGTACATTGCACTGGCTATCCTGCCACTCACCCACCTCGTTGCTATCATGCGGATGTTCACGCTCCCTGCGTTTTCGTTGACGATCCTGCTGCATCTCGCGTGGATCATGGCGGCGACGGCGATTTTCTGTGTTGTGGCGATTAACCTGATGAGGAGAAGACTGATCGTGTGAGTGGTTACTTCCGCACGATCTTCAGCACATACAGATTCTCATCCTCAATCTTCTGATTCATCACCAACTCGGATGTGAATCCCAGCCGGGAAAAAAGGTCCTGGACTTCTGCAAGCCCCGTGAGCGATGAGATCAACAGCAGGATCCTCCCGCCCGGCGCAAGCATCCGTCCTACGCCGTCAGCAAACCGCTCAATCACTGCCCGCCCGGTTTTGCCGCCATCCAGTGCATACTCCAGCCAGTCATCGATCCGCTCTTCCGGTTGAGTAGGAAGATAGGGCGGGTTGAAAAGGATGAGATCGAATGCGCCCCGGATACCGGCAAAGAGATCGCTTTGCACGACATCTATCCCGGAACCGCGTGCACACAGTGCTGCATGGGGGTTGATGTCTGTTGCCACGACATCAGCAACCTTCGCAAGCTCGCAGGAGATGAGCCCGGAACCGGTCCCGATTTCCAGCACACGATCGCCCGCTTTAACCTCTTTTCTGGCAGCTTCGAGCAGGAGATACGTATCGGCTTCGGGCTGGTATACCTGCGACAGATCATGGGGCATGGGATAATACTCTTACTATGGTATGTGCTCTGCCTTTAATCATATAAGATCCCTGAACCCGTCACAATTATTGCATAAACCCGCCGGCAGTTTAAAAAGAAAAGGTCATGAATTTTATCCTGAAAAAACCCATATTTGTAGGGAGTCGTCAGCACACGAAAAGAACCATGCGCACACAGGCAGAACAGGCACGTAAAGGAACGATCACGCCGCAGATGCGGGAAGTCGCCCGGAACGAAGGCATAGTACCTGAAGCACTCCGTGAAGGAATAGCGGCAGGGAGTGCGGTGATCATGCAACGCGGTAAGCGGTATACCGGCATAGGAAAAGGCCTGTCAACCAAAGTCAATGTCAATCTCGGTACATCATCTACCAAGGTTTGTCTGGATGACGAGATCCAAAAAGCCACCATTGCGGAGAAATTCGGCGCTGATACCATAAGCGACCTGTCCATGGGCGGGGATATCAATGCCATACGAAAAGAGATCTTTTCTCATACAACACTTCCCATCACCACCGTCCCCGTTTACCAGGCTGTGGTAGAGAACGGTTTCAAGCAGATGACCGCAGACGACATCATGGACACGTTCAGGATGCAGGTTGGACAGGGCATCAGCTCGGTAGTCATCCATGGGGTCAGCCGGGAGATGCTCGGCGAACTCCGCAGGAAAAAACGGCTCCTTGGCATGGTCTCGAAAGGCGGCTCCGTCACCAGTGCGTTCATGCTCATGAACCAGTGCGAAAACCCGTTCATCGAGCATTTCGATGAGATCCTCTCCCTCTGCCGGAAGCGTGATATCGTACTCTCGCTGGGCAATACCGCCCGGAGCGGGTGCATCCATGATCGCCGGGATCGCATGCAGCTTGCCGAGATACAACAGAATGTCCGGCTTGCAGACCGGGCCCGTGCAGCGGGTGTTCAGGTGATTATCGAAGGGGCCGGGGGCCATATCCGGAGCGATCGTATCGCACCGATGGTGAAATATTACAAGAAACAGTCCGCATACCCGCTCTTTGTCGCCGGTCCGCTGCCCACCGATGTTGCAGTCGGCTACGATCACATTGCAGGAGCTGCCGGGGCCAGTATCGCGAGTGCTGCCGGTGCAGACTACCTCTGTTACATCACCCCTGCCGAGCATCTCGGGCTACCCAGCCCGGCAGCGGTAAAAGAGGGACTGATTGCGTTCAGGATTGCTGCGCATATCGGGGACACCGTGAAATATGGCAGGGAGGCAGAGGACACAAAGATTGCCCAGCTGAGAGTAGCGCTCGACCGCGAAGGCCAGATCCGCTGTTCTATGGATCCCGAGAGGGCCCGGGCGCTGTCTGACGGTGATGCAGAATGCACGATGTGCGGCGAGTTCTGCGCAATCAAGATCATGCGGGAGTTTTCTTAAACGCGCCGGAGCACTACTCCGTTATGGAATCACGGTAGATCCCGCGATCCCGCTCCCCGCAGTATCGTTCATAATTCCGGTGCACTTGGGCAGATGATGAATTTGCATAACAATAAGCACAGAGATGCATGCAGGTGGAATACTGCCCGATATCTTTTGACACGATACACCGGCAGGTATTCCGCTGTCCCGGGTCTTTAAGACGGCGTGACAGATCCGGGGGGGTGCCGGAGCCGGTAAGGATGATCTGCCCGGGAGGATGAAGAAAATCCATCAGTGCATCATCATCCCCAAATTCTGTTGTCATCAAATCGTAACTGATGCACTGTCCCCTGCCAATGCCATAGCCTGACAGATCCCTCCGCTCGGCACAGGCACTGAGAGAAATCCCCCATTTGTTGTTGAGAAGAGTCAGACCGGTGCAAAATTCTGTCACTTCCTCGTCGGTAAATTCCCGGACCCCGGTACAATCACCGGCTTTTAAGTTCCTCTTCACTTTGATATATTTTTCAATCTCCACGAAACTGAAGACCAGCCGTTCCGTGAACGGGGCAATCCGATCGCCGATATACCGGACTTTCTCCAGCAGATCGGCAACGGTGATCCTGTCGGAAAGGATAAGCGGATCAAACCGCCAGACTACCCTCCCTTTGCCTATGCGACGGGATAAGCGGATGAACGTGTCGATACGAGTGTCAACGGCAGGCACATTCGGTTCGAGCCCTTCATCGTCATACTTGTTCAGGGTGAAGAGGAAGTAATACCGGTATCCCATGCGGTCCAGGGTATCAAGGTGCTGGAAAAAGGGCGCCGGGTTCTTCGACCAGAAAACAAAGATGCGGGTCTTTGCAAATGACACAAAAACCGGGCCCCCCCCGAACGGGCTCTTCCATTTCACGTACCCTGCCCTGAGCCGTTCCATGAACCAGTCGCCATAGAATGCGGGAATATCAGTCGATCGGCTGGCTGATATGATAACCGGAGCGATCGCTCCAACGGTACGGATTCCTTCCAGCGAGGTTGGATCAGGTATTTCAAGAGAAATTTTATCCCAGCCTTTCCACTTCATTTCAGATCACGCTGGTATTCCCGATAGGATAACGATTACGGAATAATCCTGCGTTACAATTATTTTTGATGAATTCTAATTTTGTGGGAGTCTGGATAGCATTCAGTATTTGTGATGCATCCCACCCCCTTCGGGGGTCGCTCGGCCGCCTCGGCGGGGCCTCGCTGGGCAGGGAGGTTAGTGCCATGGGAGCTGTAAGAGAACAAATGGAAAACGAATTTTTCCAAATTAACCGACTGAACCGCCGCGGGGGCGCCCCGTCGGGGGCGGCGGAGCTATCGCAAAGGGGGTATGGGGGCATCAGCCCCCATCTTTGAATCAGCGGATTTGAGAAAACTGAATAAAAACAGGCAAAAAATCGAGAACATTAAGAAATTCAGAATTAACAACAAAGAGTCAGAATCATTACCAGAAAAGTCGCATCGCCAATCACGCGATGTTGCTGATTGTAGCAAAATCCTCTAGGTACAGCGCCTCAGGGCGGCTCTGGAGAATCTCATCGGGCAAAGCAGCAATCGCCCGTTGCACCCATGCAGGATCGAGCATCCCGGCGGATCCTTTGAGACAGTTACGGACCGTCTTTCGCCGGTGCGAGAAGAGCCCCCGGACAACATCTGCATAGCGTTTCTTGTCTTCAATAAAGAAGATCGGATCGCGGGGGAAGATCTTCACGACGGTGGAATGCACCTGCGGGCGGGGAGAGAAGCACTGCGGGGGAAGTTCAAAACACCGCTGTACTGCAGCGTATGTCTGGACCATGATCGACAGTCTGCCGCACTCCTTGGAGCCTGCCGGGGCAACCATCCGGTCCGCAAATTCACTCTGGTACATCAGCACCGCGACCCGGAACCCGCGCTCGAGCAGGCGGAACGTGATCTTGGAGCTGACCGAATAGGGCAGGTTGGAAACAGACATTTCAAACGACGGGAGTTCGCACCGGGTGGCATCGCCATGCTGAACGGTAAGCTGACCACTCTCAATTTCATCAAAAAAACTGTCAGCGAGTTGCTCGCAGAGCATCCCGTCAAGCTCAATTGCGTGCACAATCGCACCACGATCCAGCAGGGCACGGGTGAGTGCCCCGTTGCCCGGGCCGATTTCGAGAACGCGTTTGCCCTTAACATCCTCAAGGTCAGCTATCCGCCTGACTGCATTGGGATCTATGAGGAAGTGCTGGTCGTGATAGGCTTTCATCGGGTGGTAAAGACGTGGTATTTGGTTTCCTTGACCTCGAGCTCTTCGATAATCCGTGCCTGGATCATCTTCTCGGGGTGGGGGATCGATTTGATACGAGCCGATATGTCTGCCAGACTTGCAAACGGTTTCTTGTTGCGCTCTTCTAAAATCTCCCACATCAGTTTCTTCCCTATGCCCGGGAGGAGGTGCAGCATATGAAGCCGGGGCGTAATCGAGATCGCCTTATTAAAGAAAGCGACAAAATCCGCTTCCCGCTCCTTAATCACTTCTGCAATAATAAACGGAAGTTCGCCTCGTGCAGTAGGGGTAAGTTCTTCATACCCGATCCGGCGCTTCACCCGCTCAATCCTGTCCCGCTCGGCATCGCCGATATAGACACGGTCATGGAGCTGGATGAGAGCCGATGGCTTAGGTACAAGTTCGAGAAGTTTGAACTGCTCAACACCCATTGCCTGCACGATAGGCTCCCGCTTGAACTGTGGGCGGGGGTCTTCAGCATGGCCCTTCATGAGCACATCCAGTACGATCGCGTTGACCTCTTTTTTCTCCGCCTTCATCTCAATCACACCTCAGAAGTGTGTCATCACCAGTTCAATGATAGTATCGACTTCTTCAGGAGAAAGCGTGAACCGCTCCTTTGCGTATATCGCCCTGACTTCATCACGGGTCTTTGGCATGATATTGGCGATACGGTACGCAATGTCCGGTTTCATCTTTTCCAGTTTAAGGAGGTCGGCTACGAGGGCTTTGGCCTTTTCCGGCGTAGTCTTTGTCAGCTGATTAGCATGTTCAATGCAGCGCCGGAACTCATACGACATCTCCTTCTCGGCGGCAATCCGTTCGGATTCCACCGCTAAAAGGACTCCGCGCATCTCGGGGAGCGTAACCTTCTCTTCGCTAATTATACCCTTAACTTTCATGCCAATCACCTAGACAGTGAGTTTACTTTTGTGCTTTTAGATGTTGTGGTCTGGAGATGACGGTCTTGTCGGCGTCACCATCACGGATAGTGAGCATCCATGCACGGCCACGCTGGCCGATAACGGTTCCGGTCTTCCCGTGGAACCTGCGGTGGGGCATACCCTTCTGGATGCTCGGCTCAACGACTACGTGTACCCTGTCACCAATCTCGAAATGCTGGATGACGGAGGTTACCGGCGGCAGGCCGCGCTTTCTTAGATCTTTCTTGAACTTATACCGTGTCTTCTTTCGTGGACCATTGTGATGTGCCATTTTTAATCTCCCTCCTTCATTCCTTCTACCTGTGTTACGTCGAGGCTGGTAACGCGGGCCGTTTTGTTCAGGATCTCGGCAAGACTCGGACGGGTTCTGCCTCCGTCCCCGCTCACGAGCTCTTTGATGTAGAGGCCGGCTTCGCCCAGGACTTCGACAACAAATTTGCCGTCCTGTTCCCCTGCATGCTCGATAGCGAGGACTTTTCGCTCCCGGATCTTGTCTGCTCTCCGGTGAGCGACCCTTTCGGGCGTGCGCTGTTGTATTGTGACGCCCTGCAAGGTTTTTACAGCATTTGCGAACTCATCCGCAGATAATGCGCCGTCAACCTCGACCAGGATCCTGTATTTTTTATGCGCTTTGTTTGATTTAAGGGTTTCCACCTCAGCCCGGTCTGTCCAGCGCTTCAGTTCTACAGAAACCCGCCCGCCCGCCGTCCGGTTGATCTCCGCTTCGAGTTCCCTGAGATCCAGGGTGCGCCGTTTCGGCTCAACCACTTCAAGGATAAACGGGCGACCGGTGCCCACCATCCGGGCGTCGATATCCTCCCTCCCGGCCCCGTGAAGCACGGCATTGGTCGCATCAAATGCCTCGATAACCGGCCTGCCGATCAGTTCCTCCACGGAATCGAGATACTGGGCACCGGTGAAATTGCACTTCTCGCACCCCCTGCCCCGGCACTCCCGGCAGTCCCAGTGGGTCTGCGGAATGCCCCGCTCGAACTTCTGGTACCGGCCGTAGAAGAAGACCGAGTTGACCAGCACTTCCGTATTCCCGGTGGAAGGATCGAGAATGACCACGATCTGGGGATTCTTGAAGTCCACGACTTTGCCCGTGCGGGCAGAGACTGCCTTTCCGACTTCACGGTTCACTTCCGACTTGAACGGTTCGGGCTCTGACAGCGACAGGTCGCTCCAGACCATCTCCTCGTTCTCGGCAATCAGCGGGGGGACGCGGCAACCGATCAGGAAATTATCGTATTCCAGGCCGGTAACCGCTGCAATAACGCGATCCGCCCAGAGCGGGACCTCGTCAAAGAAATTCCCGCAGACCCAGCAGGTTGCGCTGAATTTTTTATAGGGCACGTTTGCAACGATCGCTTTTGCGATCCTCAGGCCCCTTCCACGTTCATCATTGCTCAGCCCGTGCGAGCGTTTGCCAAAGAACCGCCCGAGGCAGTGATCGCAGCAGTCGCCATATTCCAGGATCTTATCCACCTGTTCGTTTACGTCCATTGGCTCTTTCTCCTGTCCAGTTCGTTCTGCAGCACCGTTATCGTGTGATCGGCATGCAGGCAGTTCGGCCCCACGGAATACCGCGGGCAGTCTTTTACCAGTTGTTCTTCGGCTTCTGTGAAGTTCAGGTGATCTGATAGCAGGAACGCATCAGGCAGGATGTCTGCCTTCCGGATATCCGCACCGTGCTCATCCAGCACGGCAAACGTATGCCCGGTCATGAGCCGGTCGAGACCGCCCTTGCGCACCTGTATACCATCCGCCGCTTCGCGGAACTCATTTCCACAGACAGTATCCAGCGCCTTTTTTATCAATGCTCCGGCACTCCGCTCATCCGGGGAGAGCGAGCGTATCGTTTCACCGGAGAACTTCACCGTCTTGGGTCCGGCCGGTGCACCGCAGAGTACGAGGTAACATTCCACGTCCCTGCGGAGATCATGCGAGAGGAAGAACGATGCATTCACACACCGGCAGAGCACATCCATCCGGCCCCCGCTGCCCGGCAGGTCATTCAATGAATACCCCCCGTCAGTCCGGGCAATATGCCCGACAATCGCAAACACCGTCATACCGTATCTCACTGCTGGCCGGAGAAACGTTTCATCAGGCGCTGCATATTGAACTTCCCACCGCTCCCGGCACCACGGAGCCCTTTTAAGGTCCGCTGCATGGTCTTGAAGTACTTGAGCAGTTCACGGACTTCATCGGGAGTCCCTCCGGACCCGTGGGCGATCCGCGACATGCGGGAGCTGTTGATGAGCGTGGGATCATCGAGTTCATTGGGGGTCATCGAGTCCATGATGATCCGGTAGCGGAGCATCTTGGTGCTTGTCACATCATACACTCCTTCGGGCAGTTCCATGTTGCCGAGCGGGAGCATACCCATGATCTGTTTTAACGGCCCCATCTTGTTGAGCGCTTCGAGCTGCTTGTACATGTCGCGGAGGGTGAACTTGCCCTTCATCAGCGCGTTGACATCCATGTCATCCGCGTTCATCGCCTCGGTGGCCTTCTCATAGAGTGCCTTTAAGTCACCCATGCCGAGCAGCCGGGAGATGAACCCGTCAGCATCAAACCGCTCGAGATCCTCGATTGTCTCACCGGCGCCGATGAACGCAATCCCGCTCTTGGTCTCGGCAACCGCCGACATCGCGCCACCACCTTTTGCGGTACCGTCCATCTTGGTGATGATGACGCCATCAATCCCGATCGCTTCGTGGAACCTCTTTGCCTGCTCGCTTGCCTGCTGGCCGAGTGCTGCATCGATGACGAGCCAGCGGTGCGTGGCTTTCGTGAGGATATTGAGATCGATGATCTCCTGGATCAGGTCGGCTTCAAGCGCATGCCGGCCCTGGGTATCGACAATGATCAGCTCGTGATCTTTGAGTGCCACCAATCCCTCGCGGGTGATCTTGATGGCATCCTTCTCCGCCGGGTTGCCAAAGCAGGGGACATGGATCTTGGTACAGAGCGTATTGAGCTGGTCATAGGCACCCGGCCGGAAGGTATCGGCACAGATCACCGCGACTTTCATGCCCTTTTTCTGGAAATAGCGGGCAAGTTTTGCTGTCGTGGTGGTCTTACCGCTGCCCTGCAGGCCTGCCATAAGGATGGTCTGGGGTTCGAGTTTAACTTCGGTGGAGGCCCAGACGAGCCGGACGAGTTCCTGGTACACGATGCGAAGGACATGCTCGCGGACATTGGTACCCTTGGGCAGCTGTTCATCGAGAGAGCGGGAGCGGATTGACTTGCTCAGCTCCATGACGAGCTTCACATTCACATCCGCAGAGATGAGCGCCCGCTGGAGATCTTTTACCAGCTCATCGACCGCGGCACGGTCAACGACTGTCTTTCCGGCAAGTTTCTTTAACGCGTCTTTTAACGAGGAGGAGAGATTGTCGAGCATCAGGCACCATCCAGGAGTTCACTGACCATACCCGCAGGATCGAACGGGATGATATCGTCATATGACTGGCCAACCCCGAGGAACATGAGCGGTTTTCCAATGGTATGGGCGATCGAGATCGCCGCCCCTCCTTTCGAGTCCATATCGGCCTTGGTAAGCACAATCGCATCGGCACCGATCGTCCGGTCAAATTCGGCTGCCCGTATCACCGCATCGTTGCCAGCCACTGCCTCATCGACATACACCACGAGATCGGGTTTCATCACCCGTTTGATCTTGTCGAGCTGGTTCATCAGGTTTGACTTGGTATGGAACCGTCCGGCAGTATCGGCAAGCACCACATCAATTTTATGCGAGATGGCGTACTGCACGGTGTCAAAGAGGACGGCAGACGGATCCGCTCCCTCCTTGTGCTGGATGACCTTGATTCCTATCCGCTCGGCATGGACAGCAATCTGTTCGATTGCGCCTGCCCGGTAGGTGTCCCCGGCCCCGATCACGACAGAAAAACCCTGCTTGTGGAGATACGAGCCGATCTTTGCCACGCTCGTGGTCTTGCCCGTGCCGTTCACTCCGGTAAACAGGATCTTGACCGGGCGGGGGTGGGTGGCAATGTATTCTTTGAGATCGAAACCTTTGCCCAGTACATCGAGCAGTGCCGTTTTTAAGGCACTGACAACCATCGCATCAACCGATTCGCCAATCTTCCGGTGTTTCCCGACAAGGTTTTTCCGGACAATGACAATGATTGCATCCGTCACGGGCAGTGCCACATCGCTTTCAAGCAGTGTCATTTCCAGTTCAGAAAGAGCGTCTGCGATATTCTTGTCGGATACGATCAGTTCCCGTTCAAGGACAAGGACCTTGACTTTCTCAACAAAGGATGGGGCTGCGGATTGCGCAGGTTCCACGGCACCGGCTGCGGGAGCTGGAGGGGCAATGACCGGCTCAGCAGCAGGAGGTGCAACAACAGCCCCTATGCTGCTGCTTAACCGGTTTCTCGCAGCCTGAAGCCGCTCTTTGAGCCCCCCGAACATGAGAAAAGACCCCGTTATTCCTCTTCCTGCGGTACATCCATGGACTGCTGGTACCCGTACTCAAGCCGTTTTGTGATCTCGTTCATCTGGGCACGAAGCTTGTCAAGCGTTTCAGATACCCTTTTTTGCGAGGCTTCCATCTCCATGATCCGCTCTTTTAAGAAATCCACGGCTTCTTTGTTGGAGCGTTCGACTACGACTTCTGCACCGATGGCGACAAGGATCTTCTCGGGTTCGAGCACCTTTGCCCGCACGCTTGCCCCGCCACCGATCTGGAGAAGAACGATATTGTCTTCCGCTGCAACCATTGCTTCGAGCGCCTCAATGGCGGCGATCGCCTCCATCCTGCCATTCTCTAAAAGATTCAACTGCTCGACAAAGATCTCGGCCTGCTGTCCGTAGTCCTTGAGGTACTGCTGGAGCATCATCAGTTCGCGCTGGTCTGCCTGTTGCGTATGTGTTGCCAAAATCTGCCACCTCGTAATAGCTTCTTATTGAAAAATAATACTGACTCCTGATATGTTTGTCCTAGGGTATCATAAATGCATCATGGTGAGATCGGGGGATTTGCCATTTTTCCCGGGAGATTATTTCCGGATTTTTTTGCACAATTATTTTGCACAAACTAATGTCCTGAAAAATGTGTCCTGTAAATGAAGGCGGCACTCCGCAGTCTTGCTCCGGGGAATACTGTAAGCATTTTTTTCTGCGTGTTTTTTTCCGAAAGGGTGGATTTTGTGAGGATTATAGCACCTTTCTATTGCCGGACCGGTACATTTCTTTCGGTACACTGATGGTGAACCGTGCACCGCTGCCCTGGGTGCTGGTTTCTGCAATCGTGATACCGGTGATCGAAAGAATCTCGCGGGAAAGGAAGAGGCCGAGGCCGGTGTTTTTCCCAAACCCCTTCGCAAAGAGGTGAGGCCGGTCTCCTTCCGTGATCCCGACACCATCATCCTCGTACGTAATAACAAGATCGTCATCCACTTCCTGCGACGAGATCCTGATCGTCTGCAACCGCTCCCCCCCATATTTCAGGGAGTTGTCGATGAGGTTGTAAAACACTTTTTCAAAGAGAGGGTCTGCAAATACTTCAAGATCCAAACAGTCCACATCGACTTTCACATTACCAAGGGTCAATGCACCTTTGGCATCGATGACGGTATTCATGACATTCTGCCATACCGGTGTCTTTACCCCCATATCCTGGTAGTCGCGGGTGAAGATGATCTGGTGCTCGATGTTCCGGGTTGCCCTTTCAGAATGCTCGATATAATCGAGGAGCTGCGAATCTTCAGTATGTTTTTTGGTAAGGGAAAGGTATCCCCGGAGAACCAGAATCTGGTTGATGATGTCATGGCGGGTGATCGATGAGAGCAGATTGAGTTTTTTATTCGCCTGCGTCAGGGCATCTTCAGCTTTCTTTCGTTCAGTGATGTCGACAAAGGAAGCAATCGATTTTTTTGTTCCCGGGATAAGGGCGACTACCGCATGCAGGATTTTTATTGATCCGTTCCGGTCGTGCATACGGATCGTGTAACTCAAGGGAACCGATGCCGGGTCAATACGCCGTTGTTGATGGTATTTTTTGATCAGATCGAGATCGTGTGGATGGGCGATCTGATCCCAGCTCATCTTTCCCTCGATCTCCCCACGGGAATATCCCAGCAGCTGGGCGCATTCGGAGTTTGCCTGGTCAATGGTACCGTCCTCATTTAAGATGATGGTGGCAGCACCGGTGGTCTCAAAGAGGATGCGGTACCACGCTTCGTTCTGCGCAAGGACCACCTGCATATGCTTGCGTTCCGTGATATCCTGGATAACCCCCACCATGAACACCTTGCCTGCTGCATCCGTGTACAAGGTGAACGTAGAGATGATGGTGCATGTCTGTCCATCCGGTTTTGTTATCGTTATTTCCTCTTCCTGGGGGGCAAGTGTTCTGAAAATTTTTTCCACTCGTTCCCGATGGATATCAGCATCGTGCCGGTTGTAAAAATCCTGGTGCGTTTTTCCGAGTATTTCCTCCCGGACCCTGCCGAAAAATGTGCACAGGCTGTCGTTTACGAGGACAAAACGATGGTTCCGGTCTAGGACATAAACCGGGTAGGCTATTGTGTTGATCACTGAATTGAGGTTTCGCTTGGACTCCACCTCAAGTTCCAGCAGATGCATCTCAGTTCGGACCTTGCGTTCATGAAGGATATGATGGACAACAGACGCAAAAATGAACATGCCGACGACGTTAAAAACAACCATGGGGATTGCAACCATCGTAACTACGGTAAAAAATTCCGATGGTTTTGTCACAAGGACAAGCGTGTAGCAGGAGATAAGCGTCTCAGAAAGCGCAATGAACAGCACAGCAACCCATGTCGGGACAAACTGGCGTTTGTTCGCAAGATACATAATGCCGCCAAGAATTCCCGAGAGGATGGGGGCGGATAACCCGGTCCACATATAGGGGCCCCCCTGGGCAAACCGGAACAACCCCCCGATGATTCCTGAACCAATCCCGATGTACGGTCCACAGACCAGACCCGCAGCCATGGGGCCGATATCCCGCACATTCACAACAGCGCCATAGATAGAGAGCCCGGAGAGTGTCCCGAAGATTGACAGAACGCCAAAAAAAACGATGAGGAGTATCCGGGTGGTCCATGTTGGGTTGTGCTCGAAAACCTCATTGAAAAACCGGCTTCTCATGAAAACGGTTGCAAAGACGATGATCACACAGAGTATCTCAAAGAGTGTAACTGAACTCTGGATGATCGTCAGTTCCATAATATTCGATTGATGAATGAGTAAATAATTATATTGGGATAAAAATGATCTTTCCTCTTTTGAAATTATTTGACATGATATCTATCCATCCATGTGAGCGAACGAACGATTGGCATATCCAGGCCGGGGCTTCCTGTCAAAAAGGAGAGTTATCACTTTTATTCCCGATGAGGAATGGGTTACTTTCTTACAAACAGGTTTCCTGCTTTGCTTTCCACAGTTGTGCCGTCTGACGGGATTTTTTTCTTCCAGTCCCTGATATTTTTGCAGTCATGCTCAAAGGGAAGGCGGTGCCTGCCGCAAAAATACCGGTGACAGTACTCGCAATGGAATGGAAGATACACGCGCTCCCCGCAGAAGGCACAGTCCTCATGAAGCGGGGGAGGTTTCTTCCCGAATCGTTTTTTAAAGAATGTAACAATGGATGCGAGAATTCCCACAAATCTGTTATTGCCTCTACTGGGTTAAAAACGTTGAACCTGTATTAGCGGATTGTACAAATCCCCTGTTGAGTTTTTTTGCATTGTAGAAACAGGCATGAACCTATAACGTTCACACCCGAACCATGAAAATCATGTTTGTGATATTCCCCCGCCTCAGGCCCTCTCTTCAGGCACGGCGGGGCAAGGAGGTTTTAGAATAGTTAGTCCTCAAACGCCGCGGGGGCGCACCGTCGGGGGCGGCGACGTTCATCATTACCGGGGGTATGGGGGTCTCAACCCCCATTATCATATCTTGAGAACACGATTTTCATAGGGAAACCTTTTTTTTCATAATATATTGCCCCCCTCTTGCGCCACCAGTCCCCCGTTGGAGGACCGGCGCATCGCCATAGCCCGAGTAAGGTTACAGGAAATACATCATCATCACAATGGGGGGTGCCCCCGGGAGCGTCAGAATTTTCTCAATGAATTTTACCGAGCAAATTTTTTATACCCATTCTTTCATTAAAAACGCCCTGGAACCCGATGCGGGATTATGAAAACAGGGGATAAAACCTGAACGAGAAAAAATGAGGAGAGTCTTCAAAAAAAAAGGGTTGAGCGGTTCCGGCCAGGGGGTGTGTTACTCTTTGTAAATCTTCACGGCCACCGGGAGGATCTCCGGACGATTATCGGTCATGATATACGTGTAACTCATAACATTCACCAGGTATTCGAGATATCCCCGGGCAATGTTTGAGAGCCACTCGTTCCTGCTACCCAGGATCAGGATATGGAACCACTGGATGAACAGGCAGATGAATGTGATCATCCCATAGATCCAGAGAACGATACCTATGAGGATCCAGTATACGATGCGGATGAGCAGTTCAACGCGGCCCGCATCCTGCTCAAAGACGAAGAGTTGTTGTTTTGTGTCAGTACTCCCGGACATACAATCACCGGTTTAAGCATGTACGGGTGTGCGTAATAAAGTTCACGGGCACCCGTACAAGGCATAATTTGGGCGATCAGTACACTAATTTTTAATAATACTAGCACAGATGTTATAGAGCATCAGACTTTACGAGGGCTCGTGGTCTAGTTGGCTATGACGTCGCCTTGACATGGCGGAGGTCCTGAGTTCGAATCTCAGCGGGCCCATCTCCTGTTTTATTTTTCCTTAATCATCAGCCACAGAGCGATGAGCATCGCGATATTTGCGGCCAGGAACAGGAACGCGTCAATGCCGGCAAGGAACGGGATGATCCCCATCCTCGAGAGATCGAATACCACATACAGGCCAAACGTGGCAGCAATTGCCCAGCCAAAAGGTTTCTGCTTTTTTACTGCAATGAACACTGCACCCGCCGCGATAATAATCTCGATAAGAACGGAGAGCACCTGAATGAGATCTGCACCAGTCACAGGAATTCTGGTATCAGCCTGCCGGTATAAATGGGTTTGGTGATTCCCCGCTCCGCTTATGCATTCACCGCCATAAACCGGGTTTTTCAACCAAAAATCCGGTCAATCAGTTTTAATGAACGGACTTCCAAAACTATTTCCATGAAACGGCTGTATCGCTCGAAAACCCGCCGCATGCTTGCTGGCGTATGCGGGGGGCTTGGCGATTATCTTGGCATCGATCCTACGATCATCCGGCTGGTATGGGCGGTATTGACCCTGTTCACCTGGGGCATCTGGTTCCTTGCCTATATCGTTGCATGGGTTATCGTGCCGGAAGAAGAAACACCTCCGGAAGATCCATTCACTCCGTTACCGTGATAGCCGGAACCCGTAACATCTCAACACCCTAATACTCTAGGAAGGTTTCATGAAGATCCTCTTTGTCGTCTGTGGTGAAGGACTCGGGCATGCATCCCGCTGTCTCCATCTCGGGCATTACATGCAGCAGCAGCTGGGACACACGATCCACTTTGCCGGTTACGGGAAATCCTACGATTTCATGAAACAACACCGCTGCACCCACCTCCATTATACGCCCCGCGAGGTCTGCCTTGAAGGAGAAGAGGGTTTTTTCAGTCTCAAAAAGACGCTCTGGTACTCGAAATGGATCGTGCTCGACATGATCCGGTCTACCCTGAGCATCCGAAAGCTTATCATTGAACACCAGTTTGACTGCGTGGTGTGCGATACCATGTATGGCGGAATCCTTGCAGCACGGCAGCAAAACGTCCCCCTTGTCTTCATCACCAACCAGAACCATTTCAACGGGCCCGGCCGGTCGACAAATAGTGTCTGGAAGTTCCTCAATTTTTCAATACAACGATACATCCGCCTTGCCGACCGGGTGATCATCCCTGACTACCCGGCACCCGATACTGTAAGCGAATACAATATTGTCGTACCGAAAGGTGAAGAGGGGCGGTACGCCTTCACCGGCCCGTTTTACGACTTCGATCCTGCCCGGTATACGTACGACAAAAAGACAATATTTGCCAGTTTTGGGGGAGAACCCTACAAACTCCCGATGTACCTGATGTTAAAGACTATCGCAGACCGGAGAAAAGATCTGCTCTTCGATGTCTTTTATACCGGTGACCACCTGCCGGACTCTTCTGCCAATTTCCTCTCGCATGGCTATGTCTCGAACATCTACGAGCACCTGGCACAGGCAAGGATTGCGATTGTGCACGGGGGCCTGACCACGCTGCACGAGGCCCTGCTCTTTGAAAAACCCGTCCTGATCATCATGGACACCGGCCATCCCGAGCAGCAGAACAATGCCAAAAAGATCGAAGATCTTGGGGCAGGTACCTGTATTGACGGCCGGCTCGTCACCCAGGAAACCCTGGAGCAGAAAATTCTTGAGACCTTTGCAATCACCCCCCGACCTTTCCGCGAAGTTCATGCCACCATCAACGGGAGGAAAAATGCTGCCGGGATCATCTGCGATACCATTAACCGCAGGAAAAATTCATCAGGAACTCCTGCAAAAACACACTGATCAGGGAATTGTTATGCCAGAACCCGGGGAGATCACCACACTCAGGCACGCCGATGAAATCCGCGTATGCCCGGCATGCGGCTATACGTACGGCTTCCATACGTCATTTGTTTCGGCCAATGCGAACAAGGAACGCCCCATAAAAGACACCCGGGAAGTCTACCGGGTGATCCTCATCTGCCCGGAATGCGGGGCACGGTATGATGTGGGCTGGCGTGTTTCATTTATCGATCCCGAGAACCGGATTATCAAAACCATAGAACTCCAGCAGCAGACCCCATGACTGCGCGTATCCTGAAGGCAAAACCGGGGCAGATGACAAAAAACGCTGGCCGGATACCGGTGCAGGCATGATGCGGTGCGCAGAGTGCAAGGGAAAAGGGATGTGCGGCCTTTCCCGCTGTCCGATCATGAGCCGGTTCCAGGCCCAGGTCTCCGTAAAGCCCGCGACAAGCTACCAGGGCTGCTCACCCTCGGTTTTCATCGGCAGTTTCGGGTATCCCGATATGCAGGGCGGACCCCTGCTGATCAACGATTCCGACAATCCCCCGGAGTGGATCCGGCAGAACCTCGGCATGGAAGATATTGTGGGAATTCGTGCCCGCACGATCCGGGGGAATTCGGGACTGCACACGGTTGCCGGCAACCTGCAGGAGATTGCGCTCTCCACAATCCCGCTCGATGTCGATGTGTTGTTCACAAAGCCGGTTGCATTCAGCCTGAATTTCGATGGCACGGTCGCCCCGGTGGGTCTCACCGGCCCGGTCAAACATATGGATGTGATCGGCAGTGCCCGGGTGGAGCGGGCAGTTGACCGGGTAACATCCGATACGGATATTGGTGCAACCGATGCCTGTGTTGCCCTGATGGACTCGGACATAGATGTGTACCAGATCACCAAGCTGATGACGGCAGGGCTGCTGGGCAAACGGCGGAAATTCGTTCCCACGCGGTGGGCGATCACTGCTGTTGACGACACCCTGTCCATCCGGATGAAAAAAGAGATTGCCCGCTATCCCCCGATCGACGAGATCCACCTGTTTGACGGAGAGATCTACGGCAACCGGATCCTCTGCATCCTTGTCCCGGGCGACTGGAAGTATGAGATGATCGAGATCTGGGGGAAACAGACCCTCTGGGCAGGAGACGAAGCGGTGATCGTGCAGGACCGGGAGGGCATGACCAAGAAGGGGTACTCCCCCATATCCGGGGCGTACTACTCGGCACGGCTTGCCGCATGCGAATATCTCAAAACCATCCGGCGCTGTGCCCGGGTGATCATCATTCGCAATGTATCGGGTGAGTACTGGGCACCGCTCGGCACCTGGGTGATCCGTGAGGCAACCCGGAAAGCAATGCACACTCCCTCCACGGTCTGCCCGTCTCTCGATGTGGCGGTCACTGAAGTTTCAGCCAGGCTCGGCTCCGGTGCATGGCTCGGGCACAGCACGCTCATTCCCGAACTCAAAACGCAGAGAACGCTCTTTTGAGTTTGTCGATGGTGGCGTATGAATAACACAAGAATTTGTAGATCTTTTTGATGGGAGCTGATGCCCCCATACCCCCGAATGCGATGAACACCGCCGCCCCTGACGGGGCACCCCGCGGCGTTTGAGGACTAAATATTCTAAAATCTCCTTGCCCCGCCGTGCCTGAAGAGAGACCCTAAGGCGGGGGAGAATCATAAAAAAAACGATTTTCATGGCTTGGGAGTGAACGGTATCGGTTCATGTGCATTTCTACAGAGCCTAATTCCCACGAAATAACAACGAGCCCTTCTAGCCCTTATACGCCTGCGCTGAATTTGCCTGCCGTTTGTACCGGTCCCGGATTCCGTCAAGCGTTTCGATATCGGGGATATCCTTGTCATCGCGGAGACGGATGAACCGGGGGAACCGCAGGGCAAACCCGCCATCGTAATTGGTACTGGCCTGCAGTTCCGCATATCCCACCTCAAAGACCAGCGTCGGCTCAAATGTCACTTCCTTTCCGCTCTTTCCTATGACTGTGTCCTTGAGCAGCCCGTACACTTCGGCCAGTTGTTCATCAGAAAAGCCGGTGGCTACCCGGCTCAACGGTATGAGTTTTCCCTCATTCTGGCACGCAACAAGGAACGACCCGAACGCATGTGCCCGCTTCCCTTCGCCCCATTCGGCACCGATCACCGCAAGGTCGAGCGTGTCCACTTCGGGCTTGATCTTGATCCAGTTCTTCCCCCGCTGGCCCGGGGAATATGGCGAGGCGGGCACCTTGATCATGATCCCTTCGTGCCCGGCCGCGAGAGCAGCATTATAGGTTTGTTCTATAACGGCTGCATCGCTGCTCACCACCTGCGGGGCAATGAACATTTTTATGACACTCTCGAGTTTTTTCCTTCGCCCGGTAAGCGGGAGATCGATTAAGGTCTCACCGTCAAGCCAGAGGATATCAAAGACATTAGGCACCAGCTCGACAGCCTCGGTTGCCTCAGCCACATCATGGCGGCGCCGGAAGCGGCGGAGCACGGACTGGAAGGGCATGGGTTTACCATTTTTTATTGCAATGACTTCCCCGTCAATGATCACGTCATGATCGGTTGTACTGAGCAGCTGCTCTATCACATCCGGCAGTGCCCCGGTCACATCCTCGAGCCGCCGCGAGTACATCCGCGCCCAGTTGCCTTTCTTATGGAACTGGAACCGGGACCCATCGTATTTGTATTCTGCTGCAACCGGCCCGTGCTCAGCGATCATGTCGGCGATAACACCCTGCTGGGCGAGCATCATCCGTACCGGATGGAACGGCGTGATATGGACGTCCCGGAGTGCATCGGGGCCGATCTTTGCAAGCCGGGCAACTTCACCCGAGTCGTTAAGGGCCTGCATCGCGTGCTCGACAAGGGCTGAATCCACAAAAAAGGCTTTTGCGATTGCGTCCCGCACGCTCCCTTCGCCGACACCGATGCGGAGCTCTTCGAGCATGATCCGGGCCAGGTACCTGCCTTCGAGCGGGTGGGCATTGCCCAGCAGCCGGCGGACAGCGAGCAGTTTCTCCCGCTGGGATTTTT
Source organism: Methanoregula sp. (assembly GCA_041645435.1). Classification (NCBI taxonomy): domain Archaea; kingdom Methanobacteriati; phylum Methanobacteriota; class Methanomicrobia; order Methanomicrobiales; family Methanoregulaceae; genus Methanoregula; species Methanoregula sp. The sequence continues at coordinate 7,078 of JBAZQB010000013.1, read as the reverse complement.
TTCCTTCCATTTCGGCAATGGTGATAAGTTCCCGGTCAACGCGGACAAGATCGAGTTCCTCGTGGAAAAACGTGGTCATCGACTTTTCCATCAGCAGTTCCTCAACAGCCTGCCCGACATCGCCGGTCTGGTTGATCTTCTCGATCACCTGCTCTTTTTTAATTCCTGCAACATAACCGACTGCCTCGTACAGGAGGTTCGGTCCGATCCCGAGTTTCCGGGTACTCCAGTCAGGAAAGCACCTCCCCATGACAAAACGCACAAAGACCAGCAGCTCTTCGGGTGAAAGGGTGGGCAGCACGGTGCTGATGAGATCGATCATCTCCAGCCGGCCGGAGATGCCTTCGAGTTTCTCGCAGGTCCTTGAAAAGTCCATAAAGAGCATGGGTTTTCTCGTCCTGATGTTTGGCCGGTGCAGGGATTAAGATTGTGTTTTTTAAAGCCTGATACACTGGGGGTCCGTATGTGTGGTCCCGCACTGGCTTGCGACAATCACATTCATTTCATCATAAAAAAGACCCAGTCCCTCCCGGGCACTGGCATTCACCCGCTCGGGAGTGTTATTGGTCTCGCTTAAATGTGCGAGGATTACCTGCGGGATATCTTTTCCCAGTACCTTCAGACCGGCAGCTGCTGCCGGATTTGACAGGTGCCCCCGTTTTGAACGGATCCTCCGCTTTAAGGATTCAGGATACGGCCCGTTGGTGAGCATATCCGGGCAGTGGTTGCTCTCGAGCACAATACCGTCACAGCACCGGAGTTTTTCAAGCATAGGGGGAGTCAGTATGCCCGTATCGGTGCAGTACCCGATCTTTAACCCGTTTTCGCGGATGACAAAACCGCACGGCTCGGCAGCATCATGCGATGTGGCAAACGGTTCAACCGAAAAATCCCCGATGGTAAACACATCATCATACCTGCATACCCGGCAGTCGACCGCTTTATCCGATGTGCGCCGGTGGTGCAGGAAATCATGGAGGGTGCCTTCTGTTGCATAGGCCGGAATGCTGAGCTTCCGCATGAGCACATCCAGACCCCGCAGATGATCCCCATGCTCATGGGTGACCAGCACGGCACTGATATGGCTGGCATCGAGACCCGCAGCAGAAATCCTTACGAGTATCTCTTTGGCGCTCAGTCCTGCATCGATAAGCAGGGCGCCGCTCTCCCCCTCAATAAAAAAGCAGTTGCCTTTGCTCCCGCTGGCAAGCGTCGTGCAGCGCATCACTTAATTATTGGTGATCCTCGTATTAACCAGCTCTGATAGAGGAAAAAGTTTTTATTTCCGGTCTTTGAGCACTTCGTACTCTGCCAGCACCGGAGCAATCGTCTTTGTCGATATTGAGCGGCGCACCAGCGTGGTAAGTTTGCGGCAGTAATGGATGTGCGCAACCTGAAAACTGACAATAAGCCCGAAACATAAGCAGGTGATGCTGATCAAGGAGTAACTTACTAGGTCAACCATCTTTTTTCACCCCTCAGGTCTCCTTTGCGAGTTCATCTATCATCGGGACCACGGAATCCGCATCAGAACACTGTCCGGCAATCACCATAAACCGTTTTGTATAGTACATCATCAGTAACTGGTACCCGATAATATATCCAATCATAAAGGTGAGGACTCCAATCCCCACGTAAATAAGAAGATCTGTAAACATTTCAGCCATAGCGCATCTCATTGACTGTTACGATGGCAACCTGATAAATATATTGAATAAATCTCATTTAGGGATCGGCACGCACATGAATCGCGGATGCTTTGACACTCGCAACAACGGTCGTACCGATCGCCAGTCCGAGTTCCCCGCAGGAGCGGGTCGTTATAAGTGCGATGATGGGCATCCCACAGTCTACCGTGACCCGGATAAATGGCCCGAGCGAGACCAGTTTTGTAATGGTCCCCACCAGCTGGTTGCGGACGCTGGTCTTCTTTGCTCCGTCAGGAATCGAGATCGACACTTCCTCGGGCCGGATATAGAGCGTTATGGTTTTTCCCGGGGGGCAGGGAGCAACCACTTCAAAGGAGGCATTGCCAATCGCTACGAGGGCTAGTCCCCGCTCATTGGTCTGGACTACCCCTTTAAGGATGGTATCGACACCGACAAACCGTGCGACCTCCCTGCCATAAGGTTTGTAGAATATATCGTGGAGGGTGCCCACCTGTGCAAGGCGCCCGTGCATGATCACCCCCATGCGATGGGCAAGGCGCTGGCCCTGGATCATGTCATGCGTGGAAAAGAGAATGGTCGTATGCATCCGGCTGTTAATCCGGATGAGCAGATCCTCGATGAGCTCCGTTGAGACCGGGTCAAGGTTTGCCGTGGGCTCATCCAGCAGCAGCACCTCCGGTTCGGTGACCATTGCCCGTGCAATCGCCACGCGTTGCATCTCGCCACCAGACAGGGTCACTGCCCTGCGCTCTTCAAATCCCAAAAGGCCGACAAGTTCCAGCGCTGAACGGACACGATCAGGGACCTGTGCCGGGTCAGCACCACGGAACTTCAGGCCGAATGCCACATTTTCTGCAACGGTGGTATTGAGTACCGCAGGTTTCTGGAAGACCATGCTCATGCGCCTGCGGATGGCGAGGCGTACCTGTTCGGTGCCGGCAGTGTCCTGCCCGTCAAAGAAGATCGTTCCGGCAGTAGGCAGGTCAAGAAGGTCGATGAGCCGGAGGAGGGTGGTCTTGCCGCTGCCGGAGGGACCGATGAGGGTGAATATCTCTCCGCGCCGGATCTCCAGGTTGATATCTTCAAGAATGTTCCGTTCACCAGCCTGGCGCGCAAGACCGGATATCCTGATCATGAGCGGGGGCCTCCCAGTACCTGCTGGTGTTCAGATGACAGGCCGGAGGTGATGATATTCAAAGCCACGACAACGACGAGTGCAATCGCGAGAAGGATAATGCCGAGTGCGATGGAGAAGCCAAAATCACCCATGCCGGTCTGGAGAGCAATAGCCGTTGTCAGCACCCGCGTCTGACCCGCGATGTTACCGCCAATCATCATGGCTACCCCGACTTCTGAAATAGCTCTTCCGAATGCAAGGATCACCGCACTGAGGATTGCCAGCCGGGCTTCTTTGACAATCTGGACTATGCACTGGAACTCGGTTGCTCCGAGAGATACCAGCGTATCGCTGATGTTCCGGTCAACGCCGCTGAGTGCAGAGATGACAAGACCGGTTGTGATGGGGATGATGAGGACCATCTGCCCGAGGATCATACCTTCCGGGGTAAAGAGAAGGCCAAACAACCCGAGCGGGCCGCTTCGTGAGAGCAGGAGGTACAACAGGAGACCCACGACAACGGTGGGAACTGAATAGAGGGTCTGGATGATCACTTTGAGGATTGACTTGCCCCGGAATTCACGGAAATGGATCAATCCCCCCAGGGGGATGGAAACGCATGCGGCAAGAAGTGTTGCGGCAAGGGAAATGTACACAGAGAGGGCGGCAATGTGCAGGACTTCCGGATTAAGAGTGACGATCAGGTCAACTGCCTGCGTGATTCCCGTGACAATTTCATCCATACGTACCACCAGTGTTAGAAAATAGTGGGTGAGGTGTAGTAATAAGTCGTTCTAAAGGAGGACTGCTGTTAACTGGTTCTCATTTATTTCTGGTTGGTGCTCACGTCGCTTATCGTAATAAATGGAACAAAGGCAGTTCCGGAGGAATCTGAGATACACTAAATTAAGCCCTCTGCGGGCTCCGTTTCAAAAAACCGGTTCTGGAAAAGCCCGTAAAACCGCCGGATCCGGGACCTGTTGCGAATTTCTCAGAATATCGCCCCGATTGCCCAAATCCGGGCGGAAACGCCCTCACTTGAAGCCCGCCAAGGGCCCTTAAACAGGCACGTTTTTCACAACGCAGTTTACCCAATCCGGGCTCCCGAAACCCAGCCAGAATGCGAATACAAAGATCATTTTTTCCGGGGACGAGATAATTCAGAAACTAGTGACGATATTGGTAAATTAACAAGCTGTATTAATGAAAAGATGAAAAGTAAATGATCATGGCGGAAAAACAGAAGTGTGAATACTGTGGTAAGGAAGCAATCGGGTTCCAGTCACTGGAGGGCAGTTTTGCCTATGTGTGCCTGGACCATGCAGACGGTCTCCTTCTTGCGCTCAAACCCGGCGAGAAGAAAATTTACGGCGTTTGTGTGCTCGAACGGTACAGCTGATGGCAGAAAAACACCTGTGCGAGTATTGCGGGAAGGAAGCCATCGGGGTCCAAGGACTCGGGTGCAGTGTTGCCTTCGTCTGCCGCGACCACGCCGACAATCTCCTTCTCGCACTCAAACCCGGTGAAAAGCAGGTGTACGGGGAATGTTACTTCGAACTATTCGAAACACCCGATCACTGATTTTTTTCTGAGACGATGGATGCAGCTCCCCCTGGGGATGCTCGTTCACCGCCCTGTCCATCTCCTTTTTTCCGGAGTTTTTTCCTGTGAAATGCACTACCAGCCCTGCCCGGGCTCCATGATCAGGACCCCGTACGCAGCACTACATCAGAAAAACCTGCACCTGCCTGATGGGAAAAACGCTGCCCCCCAAGATGTGCAGCACATCCGCTGACGAGAGGGAGGGAAATTATCGGTCAACCGGTAAAAAAAGGGGAATTAATGTTTCGTGAATGGGTTGAACACATTCTCGAAGATCATGTCGCTGCCGGTGTTGTGGAGCCGGGTACGCTCGGTCTTCTCCTCAGCAAACGCCAGGAGCGGGAGTTCCATGTCGACACCCGGGACGTGGCCGAACATCTTTTCGAGTTCAACCTGCTGGGCGTGCATGAAGAGCGCGTTCGGGATCTCTGCCGGGCAGAGTTCCTGGCACTGGCCACAGTTCACACAGGAGTCCGCAATGTGGGCGAACCGGATCAGGTGGAACATGAAGTTCGGGGGAAGCTCACCGGGTTTTACATAGGCCGGGTTCTTGGTGGTGCAATCCACACAGTAGCAGATCGGGCAGGCCTCGATACAGGAATAACACTTGATGCAGCGTGCAGTCTCGCTCATGATCTTCTTTAAGCGGTCCTTGCCTTCGCCGAGTGCTTCGAAATCGTGCTTGCGCCACTTGTCGCCAAGCTTCATCATCGCGCCTTCGACCTTTCCGCGGATCTCAAGACCCTTGGGGTTGGCTGCCTCGGTTGCGAGGATGCCGTTCTTGACTGCACCATTGACGAGGTTTGCACCCTTCTCGGAGCAGACCTCAACAAAGGTTGCTTTTCCTGCCTTGTCGCCGATGACTCCCCAGTTACCGCAGGCAAGATCTGCCTGGCGGGGGATCTTCATCTTGCAGCGGCGGCAGTTGCTGCGCCGGCCGTAGCCTGCTTCTTCGAGTTCGTCAACGGAGATACCCTTGTGTCCGCCTTCGTACTCGATAATAAACTGGCCCTTGTCGATCTCTTCCTTGTGGACGAGGTTGGGGTCGATGCCATACTTGTCAGCAATCATTTTGCGGGCAGGCACCGGGCTGACCGAGCCACCGCAGTTGACACCGATCATGACGACATTGTCGAGGTTGATCTGCTTGCGCTTGGCCAGTTCGTAGAACGCCATCGCATCACAGCCCTTGACAGTCACACCGATCTTCATATTCGCTGCACCCTCGAGATATTTCTTCACGAGTTTTGGCAGGAGAAGTGTACCGCAGTGGAGTGAACCGGCTGTCCTGGCAAGGTCCTTGGGGTCCTTGATCAGGACCGGCTGTGCATCGTAGAGGTCAGTTCCCTTGGTGATAACCAGGACTGCATCCACTGCCTTGGACTCGAGTGCGTATTTCCAGAGACCAGTGACTGCACCGCCGAGTTCTGCTTTCTTTTTTATATCTGCGTCATTGGTCCACGCGTAGAGCATATCGCCTTTCTTTGCCATGATCAGGCCTCCTTAATCTTCTCTAATTTACAAGCACAGGCCTTGAACTCAGGGATCTTTGCGACAGGATCGAGCGCATTGTTGGTGAGCAGGTTTGCAGCACATTCCACATAGTGGAACGGCATGAAGACAACACCTTTCTTGATAGTCTTCGTCACACGGGCGCCAATCGTAATCTCTCCCCTGCGGGAGATTGCCCTGACCATTTCCTTGTCCTTGATATCCAGCGCCTTTGCGTCCTCAGGATTGATCTCGACCCAGCCCGTGGGCTCTTCGCGTTCGAGATCAACAGAGCGGCGGGTCATGGTACCGGTATGCCAGTGCCAGATACAGCGGCCGGTGGTCAGGAGGAGCGGATACTCCTTGTCCGGAACTTCTGCCGGGGGCTTCCACTCTATCGGGGTAAAGATGCCAAGACCGTCCGGGTGAGTGAACTTTTCCTTGTGCAGGATGGGTGTACCCGGGTGCTCCTTGGTGGGGCAGGGCCAGTGAAGGGCTTCGGGTTTTTCGAGGCGTGCATAATCCATACCGCCATAGGATGGGGTGACCTTTGAGATTTCCGTGAAGACTTCTTCTGCACTCTTGTACGGGAACTGTTTCTCGTATCCCATGTGCTTGGCAAGTTCGCAGAAGATCTGCCAGTCTGCCTTTGCCTCGCCGGGCGGGTCCTGGGCCTTGCGCCACTTCTGGACGCGGCGTTCGGTTGAGGTCTGGGTGCCGTCCTTCTCGGCATAACAGGCTGCCGGCAGGACAACATTGGCGAACTGGGCGGTCTCGGTCAGGAAAATATCCTGCACTACCATGAACTCGGCATTCTTCAGGCCTTTTTCCACGTGGTGGAGGTCCGGGTCGGAGAGCATCGGGTTCTCACCCATGATATAGACGCACTTGACCTTCCCGGGCTCATCGGCAAGGGTATTGATCAACGTGGTAACCGTCAGACCGACTTTGCCCTCGGCAATCGTACAGCCCCATGCATCCTCCATCTTCTTCTTCATCTCGGGGACAAGCACCGACTGGTACCCGGAGTACACGTTTGCAAGCGCTCCCATGTCGCAGGCGCCCTGCACATTGTTCTGGCCACGCAGTGCGCAGATACCCGTGCCGGGTCTTCCGAGGTTGCCGGTCAGCATCTGGAGATTTGCAACCGATTTGACGTTGTCGACACCGGTCGTGTGCTGGGTGATACCCATCGAGT
>JBAZQB010000012.1 GCA_041645435.1 Methanoregula sp. | reverse complement strand
AATCCTTGGTCCGGTTCTTGACAAAGTCCTTGTTCTCCCAGCCGTTCTTGAGGATCAGCTGCATGAAGCAGTTCAGTAATGCCACATCGGTACCGGAGTAGAACTGTAAGAACAGGTCGGCCTGCTTTCCTGTCGGCGTCAGTCGCGGGTCGGCATAAATGACTTTTGCGCCGTTCGCTCGTGCCTGCATGATGCGGCGCCCGATCAGCGGGTGCTGCTCGAACGTGTTGGTTCCGATCACAAGGAGGCACTTTGATTCGGCAATATCTGCAATTGACTGGGTCATTGCACCGGAGCCAAATGCACCGGCGAGACCTACGACAGTGGACGCATGGCAGAGCCGGGCACAGTGGTCGATGTTGGGGGTCTTTAAGACCGCACGGGCAAACTTCTGCATCAGGTAGTTCTCCTCATTGGAGACACGGGCGGAAGCAAGGCATGCCATCTCTTCACCCTTGTAGGACTTGAACTTCTCTGCAATGAGCTTGTACGCTTCATCCCAGCTGGCTTCTACAAATTTGCCATCTTTCTTGATGAGCGGCTTGGTCAGCCGGTCTGGGGCATTGATAAACTCCCAGGCATAGTTACCCTTAGGACATAACTTTCCTTCATTGACCGGATTGCGCTGCCAGGGCTGGACGCCGACAACCTTCTTGTCTACTACAACAAGGTTGAAGCCGCACCCGGTTCCGCAATAAGGACACGTGGTTGGTACGTATTTGAAATCCATGTTCACACCTCGAACAAAAGAATTTCTGAATTTACCGTATTTAAACATAATGAAAAATGTTAAAAAATTGATGAATAACTGGGGGTAAATTTATCGACGGGGTTATTTCTCTGAATAAGATCTGTTAACCTTTGAAAAAAAATCAACTCCATATTGTTTATTAAAAAAAAGGGCATTTTATTTGCGCGCACAAACGTCTCGTGACACAAATCAATTATCATGGATATCGTGGGATAAGACAGGATTTATTGAAAGCAGAAAGCAAAGGAATTTTTTTTATTTTCTTACACCATGCCAGTTCCGGTATTTGCCCGGATAATGAGAGGATGGAGAAATAACCAAAAAAAAGGATTAGATCTTTTTGTAAAGGTTCGCGTAGACGATCGCACCTTTCTTCTTCTTGTGGCGCTCGCCCATGTCACCGATATAGTGGGCAAAAGTTGCCTTGACACCTTCGACTTCGAGCTCGACTTCACCATTGGGCTTGAAGCCGGGCATCATGGTGTCGATGGAACCGAAGATAAAGATCGTGCCATCTACCATCTGGCCGCCGACTTTGCTCGGGGCATTGCCCTTGACGATAGTCTTGCCACCTTCCGCGTGGGTCATGAGGTGAACATCAACATTGCCGTTGATAACCATCTCGCCACCGGTCATGTACATACCAATGTCACTGCCGGCATTTCCCTTGACAAGGATCTTTCCGCCGGACATGCCGCGCCAGTCGCCCCGGTATGCTGCACCGAGGTAGTTACCGGCATTGCCTTCAATGATGAGCTCGCCGCCTTTCATGGCAGTAGCCGCAAATGCCTCGACATTGCCCTTCGCGAGCAACTTGCCGCCGGTCATCCAGGCCCCGACATACTGGTCGGCGCTGCCTTCGATGACCATCTCGCCGGCACTCATCTTCATGCCGAGGTACTTGACCTTTTTGACATCGCCTTTGACAATGATCTTTGTGTCCGCTGCGGTCGTACCGGCGTTGCCCGCGATCTCAAAATATCTGCCCAGGGTTGACGCGGTGTTTCCTTCAAACACCGGGAGTTCAGCTATCTGGGCTGCGGTTTTGCCTGCGAATGTATCGGGGGTGATCGTGTCAGCTTCGAGATACAGTGCGGGCGGGTTTTTCATGGTTATGGTAACAGTTTCCATTTTTTCTCACCTACACGCGTGTTGCATCTACCTCTAAGGCATACGGGTTCGGGACAAAGTGGTGCCCGAGCGCTTCGTAGTTGTTCTGGGTCATGCTGTAATACTTGAGGAACTTCTCGTTGATATCACGCATGACCTGCGGGTTGTCGTTGACCTTGACATTGACCCAGAGGGTCCGCTTGTTGCCAAGGCTGACGATCTCGCCGTTCCTGACAACTTCGACACCGCTCTTGAAGGTATAGGCACAGCGTGAGAACGCCTTCTCGATATCCTCGGGGTCTGCCACCGGCTTATCCGGGTTGAAGTTGTAGACTGCAATGTCCGCATCCATGCCGGGCTTCAGGCCGCCGCACATGCCGCCAAGGCCGAGGGTCTTTGCCGGGCCGGCGCGGGTCATCTGGGCGAGCTCGTAGAGCGAGAGCTCCTTGTCGAGGCTGCCGATGCTGGTCTGCGAAAGGACCTTGTCCTTGTGCTTGAACGCGTTGACCTGGGTGTCCCGGGCCTTCTTGCTCATGAGCCACTTGATGACGCGGGGGTACCGGGTGAAGGGTCCTGCGTTCGGGTGGTCGGTAGTAATGTAGCAGCGCATCGGGTCTTTCATCATCAGGGGGATCTCCATACCGATTGCCCACTGGATCGCACAGACCGAGATGTTGGGGCTGTAGATGTACGGCACGACACCAGCTGCGGTCTCGAGTTCCACATCGCAGTTCGCCCACTTTAAGTTGTTGAGCCCGGTTAAGTGGTGCTCGAACGGACCATCGGCAGTCATCGTGGTAGTCTCGTCAAGGGTGACGTTACCGGTGTCGATGGTGATGTTCTTGTTCTTGTTGACGTAGTCGGTGATCTCCTTGGCACCGGACTCGAAGTCGCCCCAGTTGGTTCCCTTGTAGGAGTGGAACTGGGAGTGGGTGAGGTGCATCACGGACTCGCGGCCGAACTTGTTGTTGGCCTTCATGCCCTCGGCAAGCTTCAGCGTGTCGAGGGTTGTCTGGTAACATCCGGGGTTCCCGAGGTTGTTGGGGTGGATGTGCATCGAGTGCGGGAGACCTAAGTACTCGTTTGCCTCGATGAGTCCCTTGACGATCTCTGCGGGGGTGATGTCGAAGTACGGGACCGGGTCATTGACCGAGAGACAGTTAAGTCCCCAGGCCCAGGCTTCCGTGCCGCCGGGGTTGACGACCTTGACGGCGTACCCCTTGGTGACGCGGAGCATCCAGGCGATGTAAGCTGCGGTGTTCTCGATTTCATGGTTCTTGAGGTACTCTAAGACAAACCAGTTGTTGCCAAAGACCGGGAATGCGCCCTCATCGATGATGGGGGTGTCGCGGATCTCCTCGTGCACGTGACGGGAGAACATGGGGGGCATCGCCGCTTCCATGGCGGTGGTGTACCCCATCTTCGCGTACTCGTAGCCGGTCTTGAAGGTGGTCGGGATCGATGCCCCGCCGCCCATCCGCTCCATGCCCTTTGTCGGGGTGCAGGTGAAGAGCTTGTCTTCCGGCCGGTAGATCCTGCCAAGGTTGACTTTCGGACCTGCGATGTGGGCGTGGATCTCCACGGCACCGGCCATGACGGTCATACCCTTTGCATCGATGACCTTTGCTGATGATGATACCTTGTCAGCAATCTTGCCATCCTTGATAGCGATATCTTTCTTGTCGCCTTTTATTCCCTGGACCGGGTCAAAGACGTTTCCGTTCTTTATGATATATTCTGACATGATTATGCAGCCCCCTTGAGTTTCTTCAACCGGTCACGGACCATGACGAGGAACTGCTCATCGGTGAGCATGCCCGCCGGTGGTTCAACAACCTTGCGGCAGTCGATTGGCACGTTGTCCATACGATAGCAGTTACCTCCGGTCTCTACGCCGTTGAATGCAACCGGGACATGCAGCTTCGAGACGCCGCTTGTCGGGGTGAGGTGCGGGTCGATACAGACCGAGGGGACACTGGCAATATGCTTGACGGCACTGATGGGGAAATGTGCACCCGGATCGCTGCCGATGGTGAACATGGCATCCACTTCGCCACGGTTCAGCAGGTCGATCGAGCTGGTGTCGCCGGGGTTGTAGCGGGCGAATCCCCTTGTTAAGTCGACCGAGTACGGGAACCCGAACTGCCATGCGAAAACTTCTCCGGAGCCGGTCACATTGTAGTGGCCCCGCATCGGCATGATCGAGAATTTCGTGTACTCGTTTAAGTCCTTGGTGACGGCAATGGCTTCATCGATGTTGTGGTTCTTACCCAGGGACTGGGTGACACCCATACCGAAGAAGATGATCCCGAACCGGCCGCTCTTCATCATGTCTGCGGCTTCCCGGATCTTCTCTTTCGGGATACCTGCTACTACGTCAGGGAGCCATTCGCCCTTGAACGCAACACGGAGGGCGTTTAAGAGTTCGTAGTCCTTGCCCTGCTCGAGCTGGAGGTGGACATCTGCCATCTTGGCGGTGTCGGTGCAGCGGGGGTCCACGACGATCATCTTGCGGCTCATCTGTCCCTTGCCGGTAAAGAACCCGCGGGGGAAGATGGAGTATCGGGACATGTGCCGGGGGTGGGCGTGAGCCGGGTTGCATCCCCAGAAGATGACACGGTCCGCACGGTTCTTGACTTCCCCAAGGGTACAGGTCGGGAGACCGATATCCTGGACGGCGATAAGAGTCGTGCCGTGGCAGACGGCTGCGGTGTTGTCACAGCAGGCCTTGCTGATCTCGGCGATCTCATTGCCCACGCTCTGCGCTTCGCAGTTGGTGGAGCTCCAGCCGTACATCAGGGGTTTTTTCGCTTTTGCCAGCATCGCGGCGGTATAGTCAGCTGCCTCATCGTAGCTGATCTCTTTCCACGAGCCGTCAGCCTGGCGAAGCCGGGGGCGGGTCACGCGGTCCTTTGCCTGGGAGTGCAGGAATTTTTCGGTCCCAATCACACAGGCATTGTAGACTTCCAGAAGCTGTTTGCCGTCATCGGAGACGACCACTTCAAGGTCGTCGCAGAGGGTTCCGCAGAACGGGCAGATCACATCAGTGACAGTCTTTGTCATCCTACTTTCACCCCGCATTGTTTCTGCACCAGTTCGATACCAAGGAGGATGGGTTCATTGATGGCAACCTCAACAGTTACCGGGGTTCCCTTGAATGTGGGCATACCGGTTGAGTAGGTGTTGGGGTTGATAATCGAGTTCGCCCAGGGTCCCATGGGAATAAAACCAACGCCCGGGTGAGGACCCTGCGTGGCTTCAATCGCCTTGACAATAACGCTGCCATGGTCGCTGGTGACCTTGACATTGGTGTTCTTCCAGGCACCGAGTTTCTTTAAGTCCTCGTGGTCCATCTCGATGATCCCGCAGGCAGTGCGGTACAGGGGCTTTTCCTTGCCGCCCTCGATCGCAACGCCCTGCTGGATGGTCCTGCCGGATATCAGGTTCAGGGTAATGTTCTTTGTCATGGTACTCCTCACTTCAGACCAGCATCGCTGCGCTCGTCTCTCCTCTTCCCGAGAGACGGATCACGTCGTAGGGGCAGGCATTGACACAGACACCGCAGCCGGCACAGAGTTCAGCCTTGACATCAAGGTGAACAGATTTGCCGTTCCTGACCGCGTATATTTTCTCCTTACTGGCCGGTTCCACGGTATGTAGCTCGAGAGCATCAACCGGACATGCAATGACGCAGTTGCCACAACCGGTGCATTGCTCCATGTTAATATGTACAGAAAACGCCATGCGTATCACACACTTGTCGTCGTAATTGAAATTGTTGTTCAGCAAGTTAGTTAAAGGTTTCTAAATTAACAAATGGTTAATATTCTAACTTATAGTTAACCTAAAAAAAAGTTGATTCATAAGTGATTGACTCATTCGTGATTTTTCTAACATGGATGCAAGGAAAGATGGGAAAGTACGGATTCCCCGTTAGATTCCCCGTTTATTGGATTGGGATCATGCTGTGTGCATCTGTATCATAATTTTTTCTGATACAGGTAATTGTAAGAGTCTGTTATGAACCGGGTATATATTATGCACATGTTATGAACCAAAACCGGTCCCTTCCCGATCCAACGAGAAGATTAAATGCCGACCCCATCTTTTCCATGGGGAACTCATACTCTGCCGGAATCCGGCGTTAATCCTACACCCGGCATTACCGGACCGATCGCTGCTGCCCGGTCCTGGTTGTATCGTACCCCCCAAGCCGGGTGAGGATATCCTTAAACGCGGGTGAGCGAATGGCCGTAATGAGTGCAGTAAGACGCGGGTCGTCCGTATGTTCCTTGCGGAAGGCAAGTTCATACCGCTCCTGTGCTACCGGTACGAATGGTAGATTGAGGGCTTTTGCAGCGCTGTAGACACACATACCCGCGTCTGCCTCCCCGCTTTTAACAGCAAGAGCGACTGCTATATGGGTCGTCACCTCCCGCTCGTATCCTGGGAGGGTCGCGGGATCAATCCCTGCTTTCTTCAGCTCGTAATCGAGAAGCATCCGGGTGCCGGAGCCTCTCTGCCGGTTGATGAACGCCCGGCCGGCAAGATCGTTAAACATCAGCCCGTCGCGTGACACGATTCCCTGCTGCCGTTCCGCCACACAGATGAGGTTTACATCAGTGCCGGGCAGGAATTTTTCCAGGTACGCGGTGTTGTAACTCCCGTCCTCGGCGAGCAGGTGAGTTGGCGCCGCATGGCACTCATCTTTTTTCAGGGCCAGGATCCCACCCATGCTGCCCGCGTGCGTAGAGAGAAGGGTGATACCCTGCGGGCGGATGAGGTCAGCCAGGTAGTCGATGACCGGGTCGTGGCTGCCGGTGATGAGAAGAGCATTTGCCGCTTCGGCGGCCGGCACCATAAGCCGGGCGTCCACCTCGCTGCCCGCGTCGAATCCCTCCGATACCCGGGGGACCCGGATGTACGCATTGGCCCGCACGCCACTCATCTGGACACCGGCTCCCTTGGATTGCGGGGAGACCACCCAGCGGTTGCCTATCCGCCCGAGCGTGCAGAGCACGAACTCGTCCGAGCCGATCTCCTTTGCAACTACGGTGGTGATCTGCGCCCGGATGGACCCGGGTTCGGGAATTACCAGCCCATAGTTCCTTATGAACGGGCAGACGATCTCCCGGATCACCGTGAGTGCAGAGAGCGGGTAGCCGGGCAGCCCGATGACCGGTTTTTTGTCAATTCTGCCGATGATGACCGGTTTACCCGGCTTGATGGCAACCCCGTGGACGAGCACTTCGCCCAGTTCCGCGATCACGTCGGCGGTGTAGTCCTTTGTTCCCGCAGAAGAGCCTGCCGAGACGATGACGATGTCGTTCTGCAGCACCGCTTCAGCAATGGCATTCCGTATCTTTTCGGGTTTGTCCTCGACAAACGGGTACCGGGTGCACGTGGCTCCGGCCTCTTCGAGCATGGCCTTTGCCATGACGGTGTTGCTCTCTACTACCTGCCCGGGAGCCGGGCGGGTTCCCGCAGGGACGAGCTCGCTTCCCGTGGGAACAAGACCCACGTTAACCGCAATCACTTCCGGAAGAGTGATACCGTAGGTGGCTAGCGCCCCTAACTCGTGCGCCCGTATACGGTGGGCAGATGGCATCACCATCTCGGACTCGGCAAGGTCTTCTCCTGCCGGGCGGACATGCTGCCACGGTGAGGCAGCCTTACGGATCGTATAGGTGCCATCTGCCTCCCAGACATCTTCGATCATAATGACCGCGTCATATTCAGGTGGTACCACATTGCCGGTGTTCACCCGTGCGGCACGGGGAAGGGTAACGGGATGCTGCTCGGAGGCTCCCTTTGTGTCCTCACTCCGGACCGCGATGCCGTCCATGGCGGCAAGGTGGATCTCCGGTACCGAGTAGCGGGCAAAGATGGGACCTTTCGTGATCCTGCCGGCTGCTGCTTCCAGCGGGACCTGCACCGCTGACGGGGTGCAGGGGAACTCGCGGGCGAGAAGTGCGAGGGCATCGTCAAGCATGATTACAGAAAGGTAACGTTTTACCACAGGATCACCTCAACGATGCTGCCCTGTTCGAGACCCTCGGCACCTGCCGGGATGCGGACAAGACCATTGCTCCGGATGAGGGTATTGAGAAGCCCGGATTTGCCAAAAAGCGGTGTTGCGATGCCGTTTTCTACGGTGACCCGGACGTACTCTTCGCGTCCCCGCTGGGAGGGGATGTTAACGGCAAGGGTCGCCTGCTCAGTCCGCTGGAGGGGCCGGGGTATCCCGAGCATCCGGTCGAGCAGCGGACGGACAATGGCGATGAGCACGACAAACGCCGAGGCCGGGTGACCCGGGAGGCCAAAGACCGGTTTATTCGTAATCCGGCCGATGATGGTTGGTTTTCCCGGGGCAATCGCGATCCCGTGAACGAGCACTTCACCCATGGCTGCAATGACTGCGGCAGTCATGTCCCGGTCATCCTTAGAACTTCCGCCGGAAAGGAGGACAACATCGCATTCCGGTACCGCCCGGGCAAGGACCGCTTCAAAAGCCAGCCTCTCATCGGGAATGATCCCGTAGAGCCGGGGGATACAGCCGTATTCCGTGAGGTATGCTGCAAGCATGGAGGCGTTTGCATCCCGCACCTGCCCCGGCCCGGGAACAACGGTCACCGGCACCAGTTCATTACCGGTCGAGATGATCCCGACCACCGGTTTTTTTGCTACCGTGACAGCTGCACAACCGCACGCGGCAAGCACCCCGGCATCCTGCGGGGAGATCCGGCGGCCTGAAGAAAAGACGCACTCACCCCGTCTGAAATCCTCGTCCCTGAGAAGAACATTCTCTCCATGGGATACGGATCTTTTCACGAGCACCGTATCGCCTGCCTCCTCAGTATACTCAACCATCACCACGGCATCGGCTCCAGCCGGTAGCACACCTCCCGTTGGAATATAGGTGCAGGTGCCGGGAGCAAGGGTGCCATGTGCATTTAGCCTGCCCATGGCAATCCGCCCGGCACAGTGAAGGAGGGCAGGGATCGCATCGCCGGCTCCTGCGGTATCTGCGGCCCGGACCGCATACCCGTCCACAACCGAGCGATCAAATCCCGGGATATCAGTATCGGCAGTAACAGCTGCAGCCAGGATCCGGCCCACCGAGAACTCCAGCGGGATTGTCTCGGTGACGAGAGAGGGGGAGATGCGGATAACTGCAGCTACTGCATCAGCTACCGGGATAACGTTTAAGAACCTGCTCATTTGAAGCAGCCCAGCTGGCACTCCCGGATCTTGATCCGGTTTTTTGTGCAGTATTCCCCGACTGCACTCCGGGAGACTTTTGCTTTCTCTGCAATGGCAAATGCCTGCGGGCAGGTAATCTTCTCATCAATGCCAGCTTCCTGGAGTGCTTTTTGGATCTTTTCGTCTGTCATGGTAACCTATATTCTGTTTACTTCTTTCTTGGGTATACCTGTTGTGGAATGTGCATGCATCTTCCCTTCCGGCCGGACAGTACACATGACGGTACCTGCTGGTGCCTGCTATGCGGAAACGGACACCGGTTTTTCCTGCCTCAAAGCCAAAGCCGGCATTGACGAACAAGGTATACCTGAACCGAACCCGGGGGATATCTCGTGTACCGGCATTAATCTAAAAAAACTGCTCTGTAGAAATCTTTGTATCATATAATTTGACGCCCCCCTCTTATGCCACCAGTCCCCCGTTGGGGGACGGGGCACATTGCGATGGGACGAAGAGGTTACGGTAATACGTCACTATCGCAATCGGGGGCACCTCAGCGGCGGGGGTGAAACCCCCGAGAGCGTCAAAGATTACCAGATGATTTCTACAGAGCAAAAAAACAACCTGGCATTACCGGCAAGGTCGGCCAGCACTGCCTGCGGGCGGCCCATAAAAATGCAAAGGCTTTAAAACCCCTCCGATGAATTAATCATTACCTGCGATTTCCCCGCGGCAACCATGATCCATATCCGGATCACCGCGAGCCGGGTATGACGGTGGATTCGCACCAGAATATGACTCGATCCCGTGAAGATGATACGCACAGGACACTACTACAGCAGGCATAAAGCAGGACCATATTCATGAATGCGCATTTTTTCCTTCTCTCAAGTCCTGTGCCGGTCGAGCGCCTTTCGTGGATCGAAGAGTCCCTCAAGTTTTTCTTTGTCCAGCTTTACCCCGAAACCCTGATGCACCAGAAAAAGAGCGAGAGTCCGGTATTTACCTTCTTCCTGACCGGCGACGCACTCTACAGTCTTGCAGATCCCGAGACTTTGCAGGTCTGGAACATTATCCTCTCTTTTACCCCGGTCAAGATCGTCTGCGACCGGCAGGAACTGGACCTGCGGGGGATTGCTATCGGACCGCTCCGGATGAAATACCCGGACCAGGTGATCGACACCAACAGCCCCGGTGCCAATGGTAAGCCCTCGTTCTGGAAGGATCTGGCCGCTGCTGCCCGGCAGAGCAAACCGCCATTACCGTGTACGGCCGGCTGGTTCCAGACCGCTTCACCCTACATGCATCGCTCCGCATGGCACGGCCTCCGCTTTCTTGCCGCAACCCTTGAGGAACGGATGTCAGCGGAACTCTATGCCTACCTTGACGGCATCCATCTCGGCCATCACGGCCAGCGACCGACTGATGCCGAAAATATTGGAGATGGCCTCACAATGTTAAACGAGCAGGCCACCGCAGCCGGGCTCGGGTTTCTCGCCCTGGCCTGCGGCCGCTGTGCTACCGCCCGGGGCTACAGTACGTGGGATGACGGCCAGGGATCGGTCATTTCGACCTGCACAACCAGACCGTTCAAGATCCGCGACCTCAATCAGATGATCGACCGCTTCCTCGCTTCCCACACCATCCTCTCTTCCGATGCCGGAGCCCTCCAGATCCGGAAACAGGGTGCTGCCCACTCTTCCCACTCTTTTAACAGGGCGGAAAAGACGAGCAAAGCCCCGCCGGTCACCATCCTCATTACAAAAAGCCCGTACAGCACGGAGCTGGCATCCGGCGCGGTTGCGTTTGCCGCAGCCTGCGCTCATGCGGGCATCCTGACCCGGGTGGTTTTCATGGAGGACGGGATTTATGCCGTGACCGGCAATCACAAGGTACAGCCCGGCTCAGCGGTGTATAGCATCCAGGAGGTGATCAACGCGGTTGCCGGAAGTGCAAACCTCCAGTTCTTCGCGTTCACTCCATCTTTCCAGAAGCGGGGGATCACCAAAGACAAGTCGCTCAACGCCGTGCTGGAGATCGGGTACCCGGGCCTCGGGAAGATCTTCTTTTATCCGCCCGGACTCGTTGACGCGGAACACCAGCGGGTGCTCGTGTTTTAAAGAAATTCGGCTCTGTTGAAATCCTAAAAGGAAAGCAGGAGTCGCTCTTGGGGGCTACAGCACATCGTGCTTTCGCCCCCGCCGCTCGGGCATCTCCCAATATTGCGATAACCATCAGAAGGTTGATGAGAATTTTCTTTAAAGGGGGTCAAGGGGATGCTCCTCTTGGGCTGCATCCCCATCCAGGGGAGAGAGGGGGTCACCCTCATATCAGCCGCAGACAATAGAGAAGCAATGGGAAAAAGAGGATTTCAACAGAGCCAGAAATTCATTAAGTTCAGAGTTCAGGGATCTGTCACAAGGGGATCCTGAAACATGACGACAATAAAAAAAGTAAATGACTGTTCAGGCAGCAATTTTTGCTGCTGGTACCGGGTTCTTTGCAACTTTCTTTTTTACCCACGTTAACTCATTTCCCTTGAATGCAAACGAGTTCATGATAAAAATTTTCATGCCGGCCGGAAGTACTGAGGTATTCGCATTCGCCGGTGCAATGACCGCTGCATCATAACGGGGTACCGATCCATCAGTTGTCTTTTCCTTTTTATTCAGTTCTTCAACCAGTTTTGCCGGCATCTCTTTGTTGAAGGTCACCAGGACTTTCACGATATCGCGGTGGCCCTGATCCATGCGCTCAAGTTTTACGAGGGTGTCATACCCGCTTCCCAGTGCCTGGGGGGTCATTTTCCAGCCATCGTAGGTTGAATAGACGCGCTTAAGCTCCTGCTGTGCAAACTCGTTCATGATGTCGTTGTTCTTGCCCATAATCACTCAATCAACATCCCGTTTCATATATTAAAAAACTTTTTAAAAAGTTTCGGCAGGTTAATTAAATTAAGTTGTTCTCATGAACTCTTGATTCTGATGCAGTTAACCGGCTCACCGGAACCGCTGGGCGGACGTTTCCCTTTCAGCCGCATCCCAGCGGCTTTCAATCCCAGCCGGCCATCGCGGCCGGCCTGCCACCCAACTTCGATTCAACAGATTACGTAATCACGCCAATGAACCCGGATGGTTACCCGGATTCATTACGATACGTACATTCGGCCACATCCTCCGGTCTTCCTTCCCATTCCCTGGATCCCCGGTTGATCATGTACAGCCGGTCGCCGACATCCCGGCTATCAGCAATGCGGTGGGTAACAACGAGACAGGGTATGTGCATCCCGGTCACAAATGACCTCAGCAGTTCTTTTGCGGATCGGATATTCTCGGCATCCAGTGCAGTAAAAGGCTCATCAAGCATAAGAAGTGCCGGCTCGATGGCAAGAGCCCGTCCAAGGGCAACCCTCTGTTTCTGCCCTCCCGAGAGGTTTCCCGCTTTCACATGAGCAAGCTCCCCGATGTTCAGCTTACTTAACCAATACCCGACGCGCTCTTCAATAAAAACCGGTGATTTATGGTGGGCACGAAGACCAAATGCGATATTATCCCGGACAGACAGGTGGGGAAAGACAGCAGAATTCTGGAATACGTACCCGATGCGGCGGTTTTCCACCGGCACATTTACTCCGTTACCCGAATCAAAGAGCACTGCACCATCCAAACAGACCAAGCCTTCATCCGGGGTTACAAGACCGGATATAATGTTGAGGACCGTAGATTTCCCGGCACCGTTCTCCCCCATGAGAACAACAATCTCACCCGGTCCGGCATGGATGGTGACATCGAGTGAAAAATCCCTCAGTTTTTTATGAATTGTTGCATCAAGCATGGGGTACCTCCCTGGGGGCAAGGAGCCGGACTACGATCATAATCGCAAACGAGATGATAACGAGCAGGATGGAGATCGTAAGTCCGACCATAAAATTCCCACCCATCCCCAGATATACCGCAAGTGGCATGGTCTGGGTTACCCCGGGGACATTTCCGGCAAACATGATTGTTGCCCCAAACTCTCCGAGTGCCCGCCCAAATGTCATAACCGCTCCCGAAACAAGACCGTTTGCTGTCAGGGGCAGGGTAATCAAGGCAAAGATCCGCAGGGGGGATGCGCCGAGCGTCCGTGCGGCCTGTTCGTAAGCCGGGTCCAGCTGTTCAAAGAGGGATTTTGCCTGGCGCACGTAGAACGGGGAAGCAACAAAAATCTGGGCCATGATGACAGCGAGTGTCGTAAATGCAATGTTGATACCAAACAAGGAAAGGTACTGTCCCAGTATACCTACCCGCCCCCAGAGAACAAGGAGAGCGAGTCCGGCAACTGCGGGGGGGAGCACGAGCGGGAGATCAATAAGGGTATCGACAATTACTTTTCCCGGGTAATTGTTCCGACAGTGAACATAGGCAAACGGAGTACCAACAAGGATCACAACTCCTAAAGAAACTGTCGCGGTGAACAGGCTGAGGAACAGTGCGCTGATAACATCGGGGTTGGAGAGGGAAGAGAAGAAGAGTTCAGGAGTTGTCCGGAAGAACAGTGCCACAACCGGCAATGCAAGATACAGCGTGACGGAAGCAACCAGGACTGCCGCTCCGATGCAGGTTAAGGTTCTTTTTATCTTCGCTGAAACGATGGGTGGGGTATTCATGCAACAGCTGTTCCGGATCTAATTTTGTTACGCATACTATGTTTCCGGCATTTTAAAAAAGCTAGGAGGTTTATGAGATCGGTCTGAACCCATAATCCCTGAGATCCTGCTGGCCAACAGCGGATAGCATGAAGGTTTCGAAATCGGATGCAGCCCCCTTGCTTGTGGACTGTTTCATGATCCCGATAGTGTACGTCTGGAGGTAATTGTCTGTCTTTGGGATAGTAAGCGCAACATAGGTACCTTGAGGGGCTGCTGTGTAGGTGGACTCGTACACAAACCCGGCATCCACTTCACCGAGTGCTACCTTCGTTGCCACACCCGGTTCAGAAGTCTCGAACGTTACCACGTTTTTCATTACCGACGCGTTCCAGTCCTGGTTGTAGGTAGATTTCGCGAGATTGCCAATGGCGGCATTTGTGGCTGTGCCAACAGGGACGCTCTTATCCCCTATGGCGATCTTCAGGCCGGGCTTTGCAAGATCTGCAAGTGACTGGATCTTTGCGGGGTTATTTGCCGGCAGGATGACAATCACGTAATTTGACGTCAGGGGTTTGACCGTCCCGTCAACAAAGTACCCGCCTTTGGTGAGTTCCGTGGTATACGCGTTGCTTGCGGAGATGAACACATCCGCGTAAGCACCGTTCATTACCTGGGTCCTGAGCGCCTGCGTGCCGTCAAGGTTGAAGACCACATGGTGACCGGGATACATCTTCTCAAAGTCTGCTGCCAGTTTGGGGGACACGCCTTTGAGCGAAGCTGCGGTAAACGCTACAACATTGCCTTCAGAGGATGTGTAGGCCGGCACGGGAGTGCTGGTTGTTGCAATGACAACCGGTGCTATTGTTGTGCTGACTGCCTGCGGCGTTGGTAGTGTAGTTGGTGACGGTGTTGCAGGAACCGCTGTTGTTGATACGGCAGGGGTCACCGGCTGCACTGATGGCGATGAAGTGCACCCGGCAAAGAGTGTCGCGAATATGAGTAGTCCGCAGACGATACCAATGATGATGATCTGACTGGTTTTCATGGGTCTTTTCATGAGGGATCGTTCCATTTTATAACAGGTTACGAGTGGCGTGTAAATTAACTTTTGTTATTTTATCTTAAAGTTAGGTATTTTTAATTAATACACAGTACAGTTTCATTTTTGATATTCCCCATGACAGTACTATACGTAAGGATAAAAATGGATGCTGGTTGTTTCCCTGCACGGAGTTGTATTTATCAAATGGCGAGAATTTACTCGCGTTCTGTCCGAATAATCCAATCGGGGGCGGATGTAACTCCTTAAAAAATTGCACAGGTACATTCCCCGACGTCATTTCCGGCCCACTGCTCCCTGTACCTGATTCCTGTCAGAGCTCAATCGGAACCCCTGGCGAGAGAAATCTTTGCATCAATATTCCCGGAAGAAGTTAAATAATTTATATTAATAAATTCAATAAGTTAAATACAAAATATTATAATTACCAAAACCCAACTTACTTGGTGTCCACCAAACTTTGCACACACCGTGGACACATGCACACACAAACAAGCTATGAACGAATGGGGATCTCAACCATATCCCCGGAAAATTTACCGGAGAATCCACTCATGATCACCCGGCACCATGTAGCACTCGTAATCCTTTGCACGATTATACTCTGCAGTGCGCTGGTGCCTTCTGAACCGGTTCTCATACTGGTGATCTGCCTTGGTGCCTGCACAGGTGCCATACTGCCGGACATCCAGATGAAAAAACCGCAGGGCGTTCAGATCCGGACGGTTGCGTGGGGGATCACCCGGTTCAGCAGTATCCTGTGCACACCGGTAATCTGCTGGTCGTATCAAGTCCTGTCCGGGCGCACATTTCATGCCGGGGACAAGCGGTTGACTCACTCGGTCCCCGGCATACTGTTCCTGGGGGCCATCTTTGCAGTATTCCTGCTCATTCCTGCACTCATTGTTATGGGCAGCGCGTACCTGTACCTTCCCGTTGCATTCCTCTGTGGCCTTATGCTCGGGATGGTCCTGCACCTTGTCGGGGACCTGTGTACACGGAAAGGGATCACACACCTCTTTCCATTCAGCACAACGAGAATATCCGGTTCAATCCGGCCCTGTGATACATCCGACCGGAGGATTGCACAGTTCCATTTCTATCATTGTTCGGTGGCAGCGATCATCCTTATGTTCCAGTACCTCGGCAACGGGCAAAGTACCTCATCGGTGCCTGCCTGTGTATTTGCGCTGGGCTCATGCCTGGGAATGATGTGCTGGTCATCGGATGTGAGCATGTCTGCTGAACATATCATCAGAGACTGGGCAGCAGAGATACGCACACCCATCCGGTTGGATCCGTTCATTGTCCAGGAAAATCCCGGTCGTTCCTCTTCACGACTCATGATGGGTGTGTACTATTTAATAAAAACAAACGATGACAGTTGATCATACACGGGAGTAATCCGCTATCTGCTCTCTTCCGGATACCCGATCCAAGGTGACTCGCAATGAATCCACATGCCAAATCCGTAATTTCCTTTACTCCCATAGGGATCATCCACTCACCGTTCACTGAACCTGCTGGTATGCCGATCCAGCCTGCGGGTGCGGCCGGGGTGAGGGGCACTATTGTTCTCGATGAGAAATTCCGGGAAGGCCTGCGCGACCTGTGCGGTTTTTCGCGGATCATCCTGATTTACCACCTCCACCGTTCGCAGGGTTACGCGCTCGATGTGATTCCATTTCTTGATACCGTACCGCATGGGATCTTCGCAACCCGGGCTCCCCGCCGCCCGAACGCGATCGGCCTCTCGGTCGTGAAGCTCCTTGCGGTGAACGGCTGCGAGCTGGTTATTGAGGGGATTGACGTAGTTGACGGCACGCCCCTCCTTGACATCAAGCCGTACGTGCCGGAGTTCGATTGCTTTCCTGACGAGAAGTCCGGGTGGTTTGCCGGTTGCCGGGATGCTGTCACCCGTATGCGAGCGGATGAGCGGTTTTGCGGGAAGGGGGAGTGAGGGCTGGGAACAGCCTTTTCTTCTGTGCCTGTTTTTTTTACGATCCGTCGAAGAAAAACCGACCTTCACATTCGCGTTCCGGCAGGGTTTACCGTGCCCGGATGGGGTAAACCAGGTGGTGAAATTAGCCTCAGTTTAATGCCCGTTAGCGGCCATCAGGTGAGGGCGTTTCCGCCCGGATTTGGGTAATCGGGGCGAAAATTGAACGTATTTTTCACATGATCAGAAAAGAAGGATTTTGCGGGGTTTTCCGGTATTGACGGGGATGCCGGGAAGGGAAAAGGAGCACGTACAGGGCTTATTTTACCTTGGGGATCATGACCCTGATTTTCAGGCCATCCTTCGAGAAAAAATAATAGATTATACCTCCTCCGCAGAAAAATCCGTTGAATAACTGATCCGGGAACTCAAAGATCCCAACGAAATCGTCCGGTCCACCGGAATATTGCTCAAACCCTCCGGTGAATGATGACCGTCATCCGTGTTGAGTTATTTTTTGAGAAATTCCTGAAAAAAACAAGGGACTGGTATCATATTTCGCCATTATTTAGGGAAAATTGGTAAAAATTTCAAAATTCCGGTCATTTCAGGAAAAATTATATATTTGAATTATGCACATGGATTTATATTCCACTACAAAAAGGAAACGCGCGCAATGTAGTACTACCTCACTGATCTACAAGCATTTCCCGATCTGATTTCAGATCCTCGTGACCCCCGGTTCCCCAGCAACCTGTTCCACCGAATCAACAAAGGACCAGGATCCTCATGCGCACGTTCTATGCAAGTCTTTGAGGAGGATTTGGGTTGGATGCAACAGGCACGGTACCTGATAATCCGGTACCGCACACACGACTCGGATGGCTGAACGGGAAAACCGGGAAAATTCTGGGCCTTGTGCTTATCCCGCTCTCCCTTGGCAGTATCGCAATTCTCGCCTCCCTGAACCTGACAACAGTCTATGAATTTCCCTTTCTGCTTCTGACATTAAATACCATTTTTATTGGCGTCATCTCTGTCGTCATCGCCCATCTCGCGGGCCGAACATATATGCAAAGTGGTTCGGCCAGCATCTTCATGATGGGATCCGGCCTGCTCGTCTTCGGCCTCGGTTCTATTGTGACCGGCTGGGTCATTCCCACAAGCGGGGGACCGAACGCAGCAGTCACGATCTATAATACCTGCACCTGCATCAGTTCCATCTTAATCCTTGCCGGGGCCGTCCTCAGTCTGCAGGGCCCGGTGCCCTGGAAAAAGAAGGGGGATATGCGGGTCGTTGCAGCAGCATATACCGGCATCCTGGTTTTCGTGGCACTCTTCAGCCTTACGACTATGCAGGGACTGACCCCTCTCTTCTTTGTCCAGGGGACCGGCCCTACCATGCTCCGGCAGGTCATCCTTGAAAACACGGTCGTGTTCTTTGGAGCAGCGTCTGTCCTTGTCATGGTTGCGTATCGAAGGCGACGGTCAGATTTCTTCTTCTGGTACTCGATCTCACTCGCCCTGATCGCGACCGGCCTTCTGGGTGTCCTGATCCCATCTTCGGTCGGGAGCCTTATCGGATGGGGGGGACGTTTTGTCCAGTATCTCGGTTTTGTCACAGCCCTCTATGCAGTCCTGATTGCCCGGCGGGAATCAAAGGAAAAACACCTGCCTCTCGATACCGTTCTCGCGAATTTCTTTGTCGATGCAGAACAGAATTACCGGCAACTGGTGGAGACAGCGAATGACGCTATCGTTGTGTACGATGACGATAACCGGATCCTTCTCTGGAATGCGGCGGCCGAACGGTTGTTCGGGTATACCCGGGACGAAGCGATCGGGTCGTCCTCTCCGGATCTGGCATTTGATAAGCAATCCATCACGGCCATTAAAGACGAAGAACCACATCCGGGCGATCAATTCGCCCCTATCTCGGAATCCCGGGAGATCACCTGCAAACGCAAAGACGGGAAAACCCTGCCGGTCGAACTGACCATTTCCCGGCGCTGGCAGGAGGGGAGACGGGTTCATACCGCCATCCTCCGGGATTTGACGGTGCGGAAACGCCTTGAGGCAAAACTCCGTGCCGCGAACGAGGGGCTCGAAGCAAAGGTGCAGGAACGGACCGCAGAACTCGGACATACAACCGAATCTCTTCGTAGTGCCAATGAACAGTTGCAGGCATCCTGCGAACAGCTCGCAGCTGCCGAGGAGGAACTCCGGGGGCAGTACACAGCACTCGCAGAACAGGAGACCCGCATCCGGGAGAGCGAGGAGCAGTTCCGGGAGGCTTTCGAGCATGCCGGTGCCGGTATGGCGCTGACCGCCCCGGACGGCCGCTTCCTTAAAGTGAACGAGACCCTCTGCACCATGCTCGGGTATTCTGAAGAAGAACTCTTACAAAAGACCTTCCGTGACGTCACCCACCCCCATGATATCGCATCAAGCGACCGTCAGGTTGATCTGACCATCAGCGGGAAGACGAAGGTGTTCCGGTTCGACAAGCGGTACCTCCACAGCGACGGCCATATCGTCTGGGCGGCCGTGAGCTCAGTGCTGCTCCGCGATGATGCGGGAGAACCGAAATTCTTCATCACCCATATCAAGGACATAACAGAGCGCAAGGAAGCGGAAAAGACTATTTCCGAAGCCTATGACATGATTGTTACCTCCGAAGCAGAGATCCGGCAGCAGTATGCCGACCTTTCTGAGAAAGACGAAGCGATCCGGGCACTCAACCGGGACCTTGAGAAGCGTGTCGAGGAGCGGACGAGCGAACTGCAGGCAGTCAACGAGGAACTGTCAGCAACTGCTGAAGAATTGCACCGGCAACTCCAGGTAACGGCGGAACGGGACCGGCTGTTGGCAGAGAGCGAGGAGCGGTACCGACGGCTCGTGGATTTCTCACCGGATGCTATCGCGGTTCACCAGGACGGGGTGTACGTATACATAAACCCGGCAGGTCTCCGGCTCTTCAGGGCAGCCATACCGGAGGAAATCCTCGGGAAGAAGGTCCTCGACCTGATCCCCGCGGAGGACCGGGACCTTATCGCGTCCCGGATCCGGGCCGTAGAGGGGGAGGGGTACAGCACGCCGCTCCGGGATGTCCGGGCCCTGCGTCTCGATGGCACGGTCGTGGATGTGCAAAGCACCGGCACCGGGATCCTGTTCCAGGGCCGTCCCGCTGTGATGATTGTTCTCCGGGACATCACGCTCCGGAAACAGGCAGAAAAGGCTGCCGAAGAAGCCCGGATAAAAACCGAAGAGTCGCTTGCCCTGTTCCGGTCGCTCTACGAGAACGCCCCGATTGGTTTTGCATTCCTTGATCAGGATTTCCGGTACCAGTACATCAACCAGCATCTCGCGGAGATGAATGGAATTCCGGTTGTGGATCACCTTGGCCGGAGATTTGAAGAGATGGTCCCGGAGATCTGGGCCACTGTACAACCGGTCTTCGAGCAGGTCCGCGACATGAAAGTTCCGGTCACCAACATCGAGATCCAGGGAGAGTCCCATACATCCCCCGGCACCACGGGATACTGGCTGGAGAGCGTCTATCCGGTTACGCTGCCGGATGGCAGGTTTCTCGGGCTGGGCGTGGCGCTCCTTGACATCACCGGGCGCAAACAGGTCGAGCTCGCGCTGAAAAGGGAGATACAGAAACTCGACATCCTTGCCATGTCAGGCCGGCTGCTCCTCGCCGATGCACCGACCGAGCAAATCGTGACTGCCATCTGCACAAGACTGATGCAGTTCCTCGGCTGCGACGTATTTTTCAACTATATTATCGATGATGCAAAGGATACAATGCTCCTGAATGCGTATGCCGGGATCTCTGCTGAGACGGCACGCACACTATCCCCGCTTGCAATCGGGAGCGCAGTCTGCGGCTGTGTTGCCCGGGACAGGTCGAAGATCATCGTCAGCAATGTCCAGCAGGATGCCGATCCCCAAACAGACATGATCCGTTCCCTCGGGATCACCGCATATGTCTGCCACCCGCTTATGCACCAGGACAGTACCATCGGTACGCTCTCATTTGGCACAAAAAACCGCACCCGTTTCACTGAAGATGAGATCGCGCTGATGGAAGCGGTGACCGACCTTGTTGCGGTCGCGCTGGCACGAAAACAGGCTGATGAATCGCTGCGGGAGAGTGAGGAACGCTTCCGGTCCGTGCTGGAGAATTCCCGGGATGTCATCTACCGTGTAAACGAGCAGACGGGCCGGTACGAGTACATCAGTCCGGCTGTCCAGGAACTTGTCGGGTATACGGTTCAGGAGCTGATGGAACTGGATCGTGAAACATCGCTTTCCATGATTCATCCCGAGGATTTACCGGCATTCCGTGCCGGTATTTTACACATGGCAGATTCCGGGCACGAAGAACTAACATACCGCCAGCGGGCAAAGAACGGCGAATACCGCTGGCTCTCCAATCACATGTCCCTGACCCGGGACAACGAAGGTCACCCGATCTACCGTACCGGCAACATCCGTGATATCACGGAACGCAGGCGGACAGAAGAAGACCAGGCACGGCTGGCCGCCATCGTGCAGTACTCCGACGAGGCGATCATCGGGAAAACACTGGACGGGATCATCACGAGCTGGAATGCCGGTGCAGAGCGGATGTATGGGTATACCGCACAGGAGATGATCGGCAGGAACGTCTCCGTCCTGCTGCCGCCCGGCCAGCCGGATGACACCAGGATCATCCAGAAGCGTATCTGCAATCACAAGCCGGTTATCCGGTACGAGACCCGGCGCAGGAGGAAAGACGGGGAGCTGATTGACATATACCTTACAGCATCGCCGATACTGGATGGCCGGGGCAACCTTAGAGGAGTATCCACAATTGCCTATGATATCACGGGGCAGAAAAAGGCACAGGATGAGATCAGGCGTGCCAATGAGTACAACCGGAGCCTGATCGAAGCAAGCCTCGATCCTTTCATCACCATCAACCCAGCCGGGATTATCAGTGACGTGAATACAGCAACCGTCCTCGCGACCGGGTTCAGCCGGAAAGAACTTATCGGAACCGACTTCTCGCAGTATTTCTCCGAACCGGAAAAGGCAAAAGAAGGGTACGAGAAGGCATTCCGGGACGGGTCCGTCACCGACTATGAACTTCAGATCCGGCATAAAAACGGCGGGGTAACCCCGGTCCTGTATAATGCAACCGTGTACCGCGATCCCGACGGGAACATTACCGGCGTTTTTGCCGCTGCCCGCGACATCACCGAGCGGAAAAAGATGACTGCGCAGATCGAGACCTCGCTCGCCGAGAAGGAAACGCTCCTCAAAGAGGTTCACCACCGGGTCAAGAACAACCTCCAGATCATCAACAGCATCATCAACCTCCAGCTGCGGAAGCTCGACGACCCCGTTGTCATTGAGGCCATGAAAGACAGCCAGAGCCGGGTGCGGTCCATGGCGCTCGTCCACGAACAGCTCTACCGGGGCGAGAGCCTGGCCCATATCGACATCGGGAATTATATCCGGGCACTGGGAACCGGGCTCTTCCAGTCGTACGAAGCGTCACAGCGGGGGATCAAGCTTGATCTGGACATCCCGAAGATTCCCGTGGACATCAATACTGCCATCCCGCTCGGTCTCATCTGCAACGAACTGATCACAAACAGCCTGAAGTACGCATTCGCGGACAAGAAAGACGGGAAACTCAGCATCAGTGCTGCCATGGATTCCGCGTACCTGAAATTTGTCGTGGCTGACAATGGGATCGGTCTGCCGGAGCATATCACGCTGGAAAACCAGGCCTCGCTCGGGCTTCGTCTGGTAAATACGCTTACTGACCAGCTGGACGGGACGGTTACCATTGACCGGACTGCGGGTACGAAGTTCACATTATCCTTCCCCAATAATTATGGGAAGGACAAACCGGGAGGTGCCGGGAGATGAACCGGACGGCCATTCACCGGGGGAACGATCGTTTTCAGGTTCGTCCCGGCCGGGGTCTTCGCACGAGTGATATAACCGGCCATACCCGGAGGGGAGGAGCGGAACGACAATCACAATTCATGTTCCACGGACTGCAGAATCCGATAAATCAGGCGTGAATGTCATATGAATGGAAAACCACAAATCCTTGTTGTTGAGGATGAACTGCTGGTGGCCCAGGATCTGCTGGAGATCCTGACCGGGTTCGGGTACGATGTTCCCGGCATTGCAAATTCCGGCGAAGGAGCGATCCGGCTTGCCGGAGAAAAACGCCCGGACCTCGTGTTGATGGATATCAACCTGACCGGTGAGATGGACGGGATTACTGCCGGTGGCGAGATCCGGTCACGGTGGGGTATCCCCATCATTTATGCCACGGCATATACTTCCAGGACGATTGTCGATCGGGCAAAAAAAACCAGTCCTTCCGGCTTCATCTTCAAACCCTATAACGATATGCAGATCGAGATCGCAGTCGAGATTGCACTGCATAGTGCCGGGATCGAACGGCAGCTGAAGGAATACGAGGAAACAATACGGGTATTGCAGCAGGCAGATTCCGGAAGGGGATCTCCCCCTCCATGACACAGGGTAGGTTGTTATGACATCCATGGGCACGATCCTGATCACTCAGGATAAATACTCCATGTTTCAGCAGCATGTGCCAGCATAATACTCCACAGGATCAGTTCACATCGGAAACCGCATGAACCGGAATATTCGGCTGTTCTTCAAGCGTAATCCGGAAGACCGTGCCCTTTCGCGGCAGCAGCCCGATGGTGCCCCGGGCCTGCTGCACCAGCAGGGAGACGATCTTCAGCCCGAGCGAACGTGGGTTTTTCCAATCGGTGCCCGGAGGCAGCCCGATGCTATCGTCCCCGATAGTAAAGACATTTTTTTTATCTTCCCGTCTTCCGTGAATGGTGATAGTCCCCGTTCGTCCTTCCGGAATTCCGTAATTATTCATTACACAGCGACGAGCTTTTCGCTTGCGAAATGCGAGGAGTGCGCTCTTGCAACCGCTGGCGCCGGAGCCGTGCGACAAGCCAGGGGCGTCATCGTATCAACAGGGCAATCCGGAAAACAAGGGAGGTGATGTGAGCGGAACGGGCGATAAGCCCGTGGAGACGAACATGATAGAGCGTCACCAGCATGTAATGAACAGCAGCAGGAAATCGCCGCCCCCGTTGCCCGCGTCGCACAGCTTCGCCATGCTCGCACTGCTCCGCGACCGGCTTATATCGACTAACAATATAAATTACCCTTTTCTGATTTACCCCGGAAAAACCGACCTTCACATTCGCGTTCCGGCAGGGTTTACCAGGCCCGGATGGGGTAAACCAGGTGGTGAAATTTGCCTCAGTTTAATGCCCGTTAGCGGCCATCAGGTGAGGGCGTTTCCGCCCTGATTTGGGTAATCGGAGCGAAAATTGAACGTATTTTCCACAGGATCAGAAAAGAAGGATTTTGCGGGGTTTTCCGGTATTGACGGGGTTGCCGGGACGGGAAAAGGAGCCCGTACAGGGCTTATTTGTCCTCAGGATCCTGACCCCCTATTCCATGTGTCTCTGACAGAGGCGTGGATACTCATTTTCATCCCCGTCCTTTAAGACCAGATTCTCTGACAGGCGCCGGAGGAGTGTTTCCAGCACTACCGGCCCGAGCACGGCCTCAGCTTCTTTCCGGTATTTCCCTGCAAGACAGTCAGCAATGATCCGGTTTCCGGGCGGGGTGGCCCACATCCCCCCGCGTTGTTCCGTACCGATCAGTTGATTCTGCTCCATCTCTGAAAGGATGGCAGTCATTTTTGACATCGGCACCGAGCAGAATTGGGCCAGCACCCGCTTTGGGGGCAGACGCACCCGGACCCGGTCCGGGAAAAAATCAACTTCCAGGGATTTTTCCTGGCAAACCTGTATCCGGATTGCTGCATCGAAGATCTGCTCTGCGGTGATGGGGTCAATCATCGTTATGCAATGTATTATCGCACACGATTTAAATCAGTTGGTATATCAGATGGGATAAAAAAAGAGATGGGAAATTTTTAACCGGTTTATTCATCTATGTTATAGTATAGTGGTAGAAATTACCCCAATCACCTGCTGCGCTGTCGCCGCATCCACCACCTGCGCCAGCAGCGCCGCCATCCCGACCTCGCCGAACCAAGAACTCATTCAAAATTGACGACCTCCCCCCATGCAGGATATTTTCTCTTTAAGACTGATTATATACCGTTCCAACGGCAGGATAATTTATTCCGGAAGGGGCAGGATAAAATTCCTCACACGGTATCATAAGAATATAGGAATTCATTCATGCGTGGGGTGAAATAACAGCCCGGATTTACGACGTTCCTTAAGCGGGTGACTGTCACTCTTGATGTTTATCGTGGTACAGGTTTGAAAAAAGATCTGCCGAGTGTCAGTCAGAAGGAATTGAATTTTAATTTCTCAAGATGATGCCGGTCAGTGATATCCTCAATAGTCTCAACCGCTCCAAGGATATTGCCCTTCCCGTCTTTGATGGCAACAGCAGTATGATGCAGCCATTTCCCTCCTTCACCTGCATGAGGGAAAAAGTCGGTCATCTCAACGGCCCCCTCCATAAACTTGGACGGGATAATTTTTTTCATATACCATTCCTGAACAGATTCCATATTCCCATCAATCATGAGATCAGCCAGGCACGGCCGTACGGGGTCAGAGATTGCCTGCCATCGCCGGGTTGTCCCGATTATATCCTGAGCTTTAATGCCACTGAATTCTTCAAGTGCCTTATTCCAGTACATGACGCGATAATCTGAACCGATGACATATTTCGGAATAGGGGAACTGTGTAAAATGGTATACAGGCGCGCTTCGCTCTGGCGCAGCGCTTCTTCAGCCAGTTTGCGATCTGTGATATCAATCCCGATACCTCTCATGCCGGTGATTTTATTATCATGGACAATCGGAACATGATACACCAGCAGGGGAAATGTGCTGCCGTCCTTCCGCAATGCAGTAAATTCGTGGCATTCAGGGAACTTTTTCGGTTCATGCATTAATCCCTCAACAAAGTCATTAAACACCCGTTCCCGGTCACCGGGATGGATCATCTGCCAGATGGTCAGTCCCGTGTCCAGATCTTCCGGATCGTAGCGGTACATTTCTAGACTGCGTTGGTTGGCAAAGGTGAGATTTCCCTGTGCATCACATTCCCAGACGTTCTGGGGCAGCATCTCGGCAAGATCGTGGAATCTCTTCTCGCTCTCACGGAGCGCTTCTTCGGCCTTCCTGCGCTCAGTGATGTCGATCCCGATACCCCGCATTCCCACGATCTGGTCCTTACGGACAACAAGTGTTGCATAGATTTCTATAGGGAATGAGCTCCCATCCTTGCGTAACGCAGTATAGTGATAGAGTTCAGGGAATTCCTGAGGGCCGTGATTGAAACCCTGAAAAACTTCCTTTTTCACTCTATCCCGGTCATTGGGATGCATCATCTGCCATATTGTCACACCATTGTCCAAGTCTTCCAGATCATAACGGTACATGTCAAAACTGCGTCGGTTGGCAAAGGTGAGATTTCCTCCAACATCACATTCCCAGACCGATTGAGGCAGCATTTCGGCAATATCCCGGAATTTCTTCTCACTCTCTTTAAGCGCTTCTTCGGCTTTCTTGCGTCCTGAGAAATCTTCAGTTATCGTAAGTGCTTTTCCGTTCGTGAAGTGAACTACCCTCCACCGGATGTCCTTGTCAGACCCGTCCTTGCAGCGAACCCGGAATATATTATCTGTATAGGTATTCTTCCCGGCGAGTCTGCGCATGTCATTCATCCAGATTTCATATAACTTCTGACGGTATTCAGGGTCGGGATACATCTGTTCGAACCAGTCGGCCATATTCGGGTTACTGTCAAGGGTGTACCCTAATATCTTCACAAATTCCGGATTGATATACTCAATAACTCCGGAATGACTGTCGGAGAATGCAATACCTATTGGTGCATTCTTAACAACGCCACTGAGTCGCTCCTCGCTCTCCTGAAGGGCTTTTTCAACAATTTTACGTTCGGTGATGTCCCGACCTTCCGGTATCAGATATAATATACCGCCCTGATCATCCAGAACGGGCTTAAGGGAAAAATCCACGTTTATCAGATGCCCGTCAGCTGTGGGATGCGTAGCCTCAAACCGTACGAATTCCCCAGCAGCGGCCCTTGATACGGCATCCCGTAACCGATCCTGAAGTTCTTCCGAATGGCTCCACCACGGAGTGTCCCAGAATGGTTTCCCTACCACGTCCGATGCATGTATCCCGCAACAGTCCAGTGCAGACCGGTTTGCTTCGATAAGGGTCCCATCGGTCTTCATCAGGCCGATGAACTGGTATGAGTGATCGATGATCGCCCGGAATTTTCGTTCGCTTTCCCGGAGCGCCTCTTCCGCCTTTTTACGCTCCGTGATATCAACAAAACTCTCAAGAAAATATTCATGTTCCCCCAGCTGCACAGGGACAACGGTTCTGAGTATGGAGCGCTTCTCTCCTTTGATAGTGTTCAGTACACCTTCCGAACGGACAAGCTGCTGTCCGAGATCCATGACCGGGCACAGATCATTTTCTGTGGGACAGAACCATTTTTTACAGATTGAACCGACAATGGAATTTTTGTCAGTTCCGATCAGTTCTGCAGCGGTGGAATTGGCATCGAAGATCGCATGCGTCTCCGGATCGATGACCACGAGTCCGGACTGCGTGGAGTTGAAAATTTTCAATAAATAGTTCTCACTGTTCTTCAATGCATCTTCTGCACGTTTCCTCTCGCTCTCTTTGAGCGCATCTTCGGCAACCCGCCGCTGGAGTGCAATCGAGGCCTGGAATGCATAGGTCTCGATAAGCGGCAGGTTTTGAATAGCGGAACCCTTATAGAGACAGATCGTTGCGTTCCCGTAGATCTCGTCTCCCTGCACAAACCCTATTGAATAAAAGTCCCCCATGTTGACGGATGCGGCAATTTTTTTGCAGATATCTTCCGGAATCTGCCTGAAACATAATTCAAACAGAGACAGCGGCAATTTATGGAGTCGTCCCTCACGTAAACCTTCGATGGCAGCATAATCCAACCTCATGCTCAGGCCAAGAGGGACCCGCCCGAGATGTTGCGTGCATTTATCACGATCGGCATCGCTGAGAATAGACCTGACCGTGAGATTCCCGGTTGTATTGTCATGGGAGTTGACAATGATCATCGCATCCGGAACGAGTGAATGCAGATCTGTAGCGATTTTTAAGTAAATATCGGATGCCGGGGGCAGTTCTATGAACTCCTGCAGTTTTCGGGAAAAAAATTTTATCTGGGCAATATGATTCCTGATTTTCTCTGCTGCCGCGTGTCGCTCGGTGACGTCCCGTATAATCCCTTCAATGCCGAGAACATCACCGGATTCGTCATAGTACTGATGGCTGCTCACAGCAACGAACAGGGGAGTGCCATCCTTTCGTTTCAGCACTACTTCATAATCCCGGACCTCCCCATACCGGCAAACAGCATCGAGGAACTCCTTTCGTTTCGCCGGCTCCTGGTAAAAAGTATCCGCAATATTCCTGCCAATACATTCGTCAAGGGATCGGTATCCAAGAATATGTGCCCAGCTGGGGCTTGCCATGATCAGGTTTCCGTCACGGTCAGTCCGGTAAAAGATATCCTGGATATTATCGATCACACTGCGGTACTGCTGCTCGCTCTTTTTCAGTGCATCTTCGGCAATCTTCCTGTCGATCGCAATCGCAGCCTGCCGGATGAACGCCTCGATCAGTTCCCGGTTCGGCAGCTCGGAACCGCTCTGAAGGCTTATGCCGACATCGCCAAGAATCCTTCCCTTGGAGACGAGTCCCATCAGGTAGGACTCGATGCCACCCGCAGCTTCTTCGATCTGCCTGCATCTCTCATCGGGAACCTGCATGTGGAGGAGCCGAAAGAGAGGGGGAGTTTTTACAAGTCGCCGGTGCCGGATGAGCTCCGCCGTGTCAGCCTTATTGATGGGAAAGGTCATATCCGCTACCTTCATCCCGGTGAGCTGCTGCATCGTATCGAGGGCAATCGGATTTCCAACAACGCTTTTGAGAATGAGTTTCTGGTTCGGTTCGTCTAAGTAACCTACCCATACTAAAAATCCCGGTGCGAGAGAATAAACCTGCTGCGCAACGTATGCATAGATGTCATCGCCTTCACCCATGTCCATGAATGCCTTTCCGGTCTGCGAGAGGAATTCCATTATTTTGATGTAATTGTTGATCTTTGCTGCAGCCTCACGTTTCTCGGTGTTATCCCGTCCCACACCCTGGTACTCATGGACCATTCCTTTATCGTCAAAAAGCGCACGGATAGTCCAGAGATTCCAGCAGACCCGGCCGGACGGGTCCGACACCCGGCAGTCTATAGTCGTAACAGGATGTTCCTTATCAAGGGACTGAAGTGCCTGGTTCAGCATAACTAAATCTTCATCATTAATCCCGGGTATGTGGAACCTGCCAAGAAGTTCTGCGGGTATTTTCCCGAGATAACGGGCATACGACTCATTCACGAAAGTGAGGGTGCCATCAGGGTGGAACCGCGTGATGAACTCAGTCTGGTCCTCAACGATACCACGGTACCGTGCTTCGCTTATCTTTAAGGATTCTTCAGAGGTTTTTTTAGCAGTGATATCTTCGATAAGATAGGTAAACCCCTGGCCCCCGTCTTCAAATGCTGTCGGCACCTGCTTTACTCTGAAATGAAATGTCTCTCCATGAAGCAGACTGCTCAT
Source organism: Methanoregula sp. (assembly GCA_041645435.1). NCBI lineage: Archaea > Methanobacteriati > Methanobacteriota > Methanomicrobia > Methanomicrobiales > Methanoregulaceae > Methanoregula > Methanoregula sp. The sequence continues at coordinate 7,446 of JBAZQB010000012.1, read as the reverse complement.
TTCCGTTATCTTTTCCTCGGCAATTTGCCCGTTTTTAACCGGTTCTGGTGTTGGGAGGCAGCTGAAGAAAGGATTAGTAATCTCGCTGATTTTTTTGCCGATGAGTGCTTCTCTTTTTTCATTGAGAAATTTAAGAACCGGTTCGTTCACCTGAATAACTATCTGTCCTGTATCGAGCACAATAACATAATCGGAGGAAAATTCAAGCATTGCTGAAATCGGAACCCGGTGGGAGAGGAAATATACCTTGGCAGCCCCGGTGATCTGCATCTCCACCTGGCCGGAAATGAGGAGCAGATCAAGATACTTGGCCACCATGTTTCTGTTCATCTTTGTTTTGGAGGAGAGATCAGAGATAGTCATGCCCCGGGGATGCCACCGGAGATATTGCTTGATTTTATCGACCTTCTCTTGATCAAAAGCTGCCATGAACGTATCAATAGTTATTATCTATTACAGGCTAAAAATAATTTGAATTGTGATGCTATATTTACTATAAAAATATTTGCATGGCAGACCATGATCGCAGAGTTATGTAGCGATTCTATTGTGCAAATTCTTATTAAAACTACTGGATAATTCCATTTCAGTCACAGAAACGCCGAATGCAATTCTGTAGACCGGGAGGAAAAAATGACAAGGTCTGGTAAGAATGGTGTCTCTCCGGAAGCGGAGTATCTCTATCGACAGGCACGTGAAAAAGTAGACGAGGGGGAATATCTGCATGCGGTGACGTTCCTTCAGCGGGCAATTGAGATTTCGCCTCATTACCCTCATGCACTTGTTGAGCTTGGCAATTGTTTGGATTGTCTCAACCAGTATGATAACGCAGTTACCTACTATGAGAAAGTAATTGCAGTCGATCCATTATACGCAGATGCCTGGTTCAATAAGGGGATGAGCCTGAAAAAACTGGGTCGCGACATGGATGCATCTCCCTGTATTGAGCGGGCAATCGAGCTGTACTGCGGCAGGTAGTGTAACAATCCGATAAATGGTTTAGGCTTTCTGCGAGACCGGAAATAATGAATTGGGCGGGTGGGCGGTAAGTAAGGGAAATAGGATCAACTTTCGACAAAACAATGATTGCACGTTTAAGTAAAGATCATGAGATCTAAAAAGCCCTATTTTTTTATCGCTGAAAAATCGCTGTTATATCTGTTGCCTGATTTCAAATCCTTCGCATAGAGAGGCTGTTACATCCATATTCTTGATTTAACTATTGTACCGCCTGATAGCAGAGATATACCTTCATTTTTTCAGGATAGTATTCTTTCCAACACCAATTATCCAATCAGGCTAATTTTCCATTAGGTCCCATACACCCTGATTACCAGCTTCCCTGACAAAGGATAAATGAGGGTTATGCCCCCATCCCCATTATCACCCCTGCCACTCGCTGCGCTGTCACCGGGTCCACCACCTGCGCCAGTACCAGCCCCGCTATCGCCACGAACAACGTCCAGAATACCTTCCGGACCTGCTCGTTCTTTCCGAACGCCTCGATGACAATCTCAGCATCCGTCTTCATCGCCCGCTGGATCAGCTTCGGCAGGAACACAAACAGCGGCAGGAACAGGACCGCAGCCCCGATGAACGCGAGCGTTATCTCCGCCCGGCCCGCCAGGAAAATCCCGAGCGGGAGCGCGAACATTCCCGCCAGCAGCGCCGCCATCCCGACCTCGCCGAACCAGAAGTAGTGCCGCTTCTCCGCGTAGTTCAATCGCTCCGCATCCGTCAGCACAGAGAGATCGAAGATGCCGAGCGTATGCAGCATCCCGTACCAGGCCGCGTGCGACTCCTCCGGGTCCGCAACGAGACCGAGGAAGAGCACCGCGAGCGGCACGATAAGGAGCAGAAGGGGGAGGTGGGCCAGCACCAAAACAGCCCCCAGCAGGACACCGGTACCGCAGATGGCGGCCCGGGTCTGCAGCTCATTCTCGAACATCATCCCCGCCCGGTACGATCGTGAGCTCGAAAACGGGGCTCGTGTAGCCATGGTTTGCCGGGCTGAAGTCCCGGATCATTCCCCGCTGCCCAATCTTCCTCCGGGCGGTACGGATCCGGACCGTGTGGGTACCCGGTGCCCGGGGATAAACCCTCCGGCCGTCGATGTCTCGCATCTCCCGGTAGTCAGGGATCTCGAACCAGTGCGGCCAGAACCGGATACCCATCGGGAGATCCGTTCCGCGTTCCAGGTCCTGCAGCCACATCGGCGTCAGGTTGTCGTAGCACAGATCGATGATGAGATCCGTGTCCTCAAGGTCCGGGTTCAGGTCCAGCTCGTAGAAGATCGGGTTGCGCCGGGCTTCATCGAGCGTGAGGGGTGTATCCTTTGTGAGCGGTTCGAGACCGCTGAAGGTACCCCGGAATAACCCGACAACGGTTGCGACCGGCTGCATCACCGTATCAGGTATCGCCTTATCAAATTCCATGATAGTCCTCCTTGTGGTGTTCGTGCTCAGCGCGGAGTTTCCTGAACTCCTTGACGACTTCATCATATTTGCCGATCTTCTGGTAGATGGCAAACAGCATCGGATAGATCGGGAGCACGGCTCCCAGTACAATCGCTAACATTTCGGTTTCCATAACGGCCCTCCGGCAAACAACGAACGGTCCGGAGAAAAAAGGTGACCGGGGGGTCTCCTCCCCTCCGGGTCTTTTCGTCATCTGCGATTCTCAGGCAAGTGCCGCCACGGTGTCTGCCCAAGTCTCGATACGGGTCCGGATTGCATCATCCGAGTAGGAGGTGATGCTGACCCGGTCACGGGAGAAGTTCACCTGGTATATCTCCCCATTCGCGTCGTGGCACCGGAGGGTTGCACTGTATGCTTCGTTGTCGGTGTCACGGTACGGTGTTCCACCGTGAGCAGTGGAGAGGGAGGTGTCAGCAAGAATTGCTGTGGCTCCTGCATTGAACCCGGCGATGGTGCTGAACCGGTCAGACAGGTTGCCGACGGTGTTTGCTTCAGCGTCCTGGTACACGATCTTTACGGTATACCCTTCCCGGGTCTTTTCAACCGGGTTGTGGGTCTCCCCGGCAGTCATGTAAGCTACACAGGCAAACGGGTTGTCGGTGATGACCGACTGGACGATCGTGTTGAAGGTCGCTACGTCTGCTATCGGTTCTGCGAGTTCGCGAACCGCACTCTTGGTTACATTGCTCTGTACGAAATCTGCCATATTGTTTCCTCGGTTTTTTCTTTCGTTTTGTTGAGAGGTTCACCGAACCGCTCCGTTGTGTCGCGGGGCCCTTTGACATACCAGTATGGGATTTCATAAGGTATCGGCGTGACTGAATCCCGCATTTTTTCGAAAAAAGGGACGGGCTTTGGGGAGGATTGCGCGAACCGGGCACGTTTGGCATTCCGATGTCGTTTGCCAAAATGTAACCGGGGGAACCGGTGCACCCGGGCTCTCTGTTTAAAAATTCCTGCCATATATTGGGTTTGCAGGAATTGCCGGTTTTTGTTTTATATACCCCTTTGTTTCCGCTGCTGATATCCCACCATTCGACCGGTACAGTAGGGGAAGAATTACGGATCTCTGCCGGAGGTTCCTCGTAGTAGTAAGAAAAATGAGTTACCAAGAACGCACCGGTTTTTATTAAAGCGCTCTTGCGGGCTCTTGGGAGCTGCGGCATCTGATGCCTCCGCCCCCGCCGCGCGGGCATCCCCCGATGTAGCGATAACCCTCACGAGGTTGGACTTCCGAAACGGGGGTCAAGGGAACGCTCCCCTTGGGTTGCCTCCCACTCTGGGGGAGAGAGGGGGTCACGCTCATAATTGCTGAAGAAACAAACCAAATCGCAGGAAAACAGGATTTCTCCAGAACCAAAAAAAGAAAAGTGTTGCAGATGACTCCCGTATGATCACTCAAAAAAAAAGGGGAGCCCGGTCAGGGATTCTGCAGCTCGACCGGTTTCGATGAGGGCTGGCTCGGGATTTTTCCGGGATTTTTCTTTGACTTGTTCCCACACCGGCTTTTTCCGCAGGGCTTGGTCGCCCTGGTTCCCGGTCGTGCAGTCCTCATGCGGATCGTGTAGTAATGCTGCTTCGTCCGGATCACAGAAATCCGGAACGTCTGTTCCCCCCGCTGCCAGATGGCCCGGGCGATGATGGCCGGCACGAGATAGAGTGGGATATCCTGCTCTACAAAAGGAGAATTCTTTGAAACTCTCCGGGAGACTGAGGCGGAACGGGGGCGGATGATCTTTGCAGGAGCGACCGTGTGGCTTTTTGTCGCTGGTGCCGTACCGCATCCGGGTCTCTGGATATCCGGTAGTACTGGCATTGTCGCGGGAGTGACCGGGATCGAATCATGCCGGGATGTGCCAGGTGGTGTGTTGGAATGGCCGGCATGTGCCGGGAACAGTGTATCGGTCGTGATCTCCCGGATTGAGATCGATGGAAGGACCGGGTGAACGATTGACATGCCGTGGTTCAGGACGGGACCGCTCCCTTGCATTGCTTCGGTCAATTGCATAGGTTCACCTTGATCTTTCCCTTGTGTTCGATCCAGATCCCTTGCGAAGGTATCGGGGGGAATTTCTTACGGGGTTTGCGCGCCTGCCCGTAGCGGTTCCAGCATTCAGACATGGGAGACCTCCCGGAGGCCCTCGGCCAGTACTTCGAGACAGGTAAAGCAGCCGTTATTCCTGATCCAGATCTCAAGATGAAGAGCCATGGTCTTTGAACCCAGCGGAAATAATATCCGTAGGAGCCCGGCATCGGTGTGGCAGAATTGTTCGGCAGCGGGGATACCCGTGAGTGGCCGGGGTGTCTGTTTGAGCTTGAGGTAGAGCAGCTCGGTCGTATTCCGCAGTGCCATGAGATGGGCCGGCTTATGGGGGGTGGGAAAGCAGGGGCGCATAGGCACGACTGCGAATCCCTTCTCTTCCAGCAGTGACGCTGCTGCACGCTCGATCGGTGAGAGCCGAACGGTATTTTTCATGGTGCTTCCTCCACGAGAATTCGCATCGGCAATTTTTCTCCTGCAGGAATTTCCTGGATCCGGTCCGGCAGGATCGCAAAGCAATGATACCCGTGGTTTACCCTGTAGAGCCAGATCTCGTACCGGATCGGGGAATCCGGGTGCCGTACCATTTCGGTGCGATACCGCAGGACAGCCCGGGTAAAGTATTGCTCCACCGTATCGATCGTTGCCGGACGGTGTGACATCTTATAGATCCGGATATAGCGGGTTTCACCGGATTTCCCGGCAACGAGATAGGCCGGGGGCAGCCGCTTGTCCCCCTGCCCGTTGGGGACGATGCGGACCTCATACCCATTCAGCCTGAGCTGTTCGCAGGCTCCCTGTTCCAGTACGGTGCAGCGTCGGCTGGTCATCCCCACACACCCCCGAAGGGGCGCTGGGTAAAGACGGCACCGGTCCGGTTATCGAAAAGCTTGTCCGGCAGAACCTCAACGGGGAAATGTTTCCCGAGGGTTGTTACCAGTATCTCGTAGTGCTCCCCGGGTTTCGGTGGATTGTTTTTCATCAGTCTCCGGAGGACACGGATCGCATCTTTACCGTACCGGGCAACTTCCGCGATCGTATTGAGGGTGTTGGGGCAGATCATCAGTTTCACGTGGAGGGTCTCTCCGGACCGCGTGCAGACAAACGTCTCGGGTGCATCCCGCTCCCGGGGCAAGACAGACCGGATCACATCGTAGCCGCGGCGGTTGAGGTAATGGGCAGCCTTCCGCGAGATCGTGTGAAGCGCATTTGATGTCATGCTGCACTCCGCCCTGCCACCATTGTACTGCAGTTGTTCCGTGCCGGGACCCGGGATCGCAGTTCTTTTGTTATGATCTTCCGGTACCCGAATTCGACGATGATCTTTCCCATCATGGAGAGGCCCGTCAGTTTTTCGTTCGCCTCTCTTGTTGCCTGATTAACCCTCAAGGGCTTGTTGGCAGATGTGTTCTGCATAATTTCCACCAATTTTTTCTTAAAATTGTTCGACCGACTCTTCCCTTTAACGAGCGGGACCAGGGAGCCGCCACTCGTTCATGATGCTTAAAAAAGACGACGGCACCCGGTGATTCCGGGCAGGGCCCGGGCTGGAATTCCGATCGGGTATGCCTGCTTTCTGATTCGGCAGGTCCCCTGTCGGATGGCAGCCGCGAGAACTACTCAGATACCGGATACCGGCGTCTGCCGATTACCAAAAAACGTGAAGAGCGAAAATATCGGGGCGTGGCCGCTCGTGATCCTGTACCGCAGCCCCAGGTTCAATGCCTGTACTGCACCGGTTGGGATTACGTATCCGGAGAACGGAAGGTACGCTGAAACGGAGGGGGTAACCCGGTGATAGGTAACGGAAACAAATCCGGCCTTAATGGCCTTTGCCGTCTTTTTCAGCCTCATTTTCAGGTGCGCTACGATTTCCCGGAACATTGTAATAAACAAAACTGGATTATTCGCCTATTTAAATAACACGTAACCTGTGGGTTATATGAATCGTTTTTAAGAAAAAATCTGCCCGTAAAATGATTATTTTGGGATTTTTGCCGGGGAAAATTCGGTGCGCGGCTGAAATTTTCTGGGAATTTACAGAATATGATGAATCTTGTGGTTAAAATGATTTTAAGCGGTTGGACGTGCCGCATTGATAGGGGTGTTTCCGGGTGAGGGCAAACGTTGGGGAAAAGGAGAAAATGCAGGGAAAAGTGGAGAAAAAATAATAAAAAAATTACGAAAAATTCTCTTAACATTTCTCTTGATGCTAAAATATTCCCTGGAAAAAAAAGATCATCATATTCGCGTTCCGGCAGGGTTTCCGGGGCCTGGATGGGTAAAATTACGTAGCGAAAAAAGCCTCAGTTTAAAGGCCATTGGTGGCCATTCGGTGAGGGCGTTTCCGCCCGGATTTGGGCAATCAGACACCAAATTGGACGTATTTTCCACAGGATGGGAAACCGGCGGTTTTACGGGTTTTTCCGGAAACGGTTCCGGGAAACGGGGCATGGTTTGAGCCGGTTTTCTCGTATCTCATATCACCTTCCGAGAACGGGGTCCCCCCGCTCCATCTTAGTGATGGGTGGTATGTTCTGCGCGGAAACCAAAATCTCATCAGTAAAAAAGGCAAGAAATTATTCTGTTCGTTTTATACAACCGTATCCGGGAACAAAATCCGGACCATGATGATTTTTCTCTCGCCGGTTGTTAACATGATGAAAAATTCAAGGTATAAGGTTAACCTGTTGTAAAAAAGGGATCTGTGCGTTAATTACTACTGATTTATCGTCGGTGAAATTAACAATCTTTAATTACTGTTCTGGATCTACCTCTAAATTAGGCAAATTTTATCATAAAATTTGTGTGTGATGTGCATGGCTTTTGCAGTTCATGTAAACATGGAACGCTGTACCGGGTGCAACAACTGTGTTGTTGCCTGCCCGGTTAATGCTCTCGAGCTCTTTTCGCTCGACCCTGTTACCA
>JBAZQB010000011.1 GCA_041645435.1 Methanoregula sp. | reverse complement strand
AGCCCCAAACGTGGCCTTTGACTTCCGTGAGCACCGGAAACTGGCAGTTGGTAGCCCAAACGTGGCCTTTGACTTCCGTGAGCACCGGAAACTGACAGTCTTTGCAGTCCCGAACGTGGCCTTTGACTTCCGTGAGCACCGGAAACTGGCAGTTGGTAGCCCAAACGTGGCCTTTGACTTCCGTGAGCACCGGAAACTGGCAGTTGGTAGCCCGAACGTCGCCTTTGACTTCCGTGAGCACCGGAAACTGGCAGTTGGTAGCCCGAACGTCGCCTTTGACTTCCGTGAGCACCGGAAACTGGCAGTTGGTAGCCCGAACGTGGCCTTTGACTTCCGTGAGCGATTCCCAATTCAGGCCAGGGAAATCAATAAGGCTTAAATTTCCATTGATCGTCGTGACTTTGGCTACTTCTTTGGGAGGATAAAAATAATTGGGGCCAACTTTTTTGAGCCAAGTCAGCACTTCTTTTAAATCGTTTGTCGTATTGACTTGATCGGCGATAATCTCGCCAGTTTCAAAATTGAACTCCCATTTATTTAGCCGATCTTCTTTTTCACCTTTAAAGCCGTAGAAGTCAGCAATAGAGGTATGGGAGTCACAGTCGTACGATTTACCTACTAAATCACCCTCATAGATACGCTTTCGTTCTTCCCAGGAGAAAGCGTAGATATTCCCCTTACCGTCACTACAAGCCGAAATCGGCTGGCACATAAAACCTCCTTAATTTTTAGCCTTGCTTCTTTTCTCTTCCCCCAGCCTCCCCCAGGTCTCCATTAACTACAAGTGCTTAGTGGGTTTGGCCCGCTCGGTTTTCCCCTGTGTTAAGCAGCTTGGTAGCTTAGGGTCGGCGTTTGGGTCATTTGATGTTGAGTCTATTATAATCAGCCTTTTCCAAAAGTCCAGAAAAAAATGATGGTCTATTAAATTATTTCTGTACTTTCAGAATTTAGTCATTATAATAGAAAACCATGAGACTCAGGGAATATTTAAAACTGAAAAATGTTAAGGCTAACCGCTGGGCTGAGACCGAAAACTTTCCGGTTTCAATGGTATATGCTTGGCTTGGCGGGACCACTCCAAGAATTGAAAATATAATTAAAATTAAAGAAGCTACCCAAGGCGCAGTTGGTCCTGAGGATTGGGGAGAAAAACCATGACCTCCGACACGCCGACCATCCTGAGCCTCTGTCTTGACAAGGCCCTTAAAGAAACCCCAAACATCCTCCGAGAAGACCTGATCCGGATTATCCGGCATGACGCGGAGCTTGAGCTACGTAACCTGGAGTTGGCGGCAGAAAACGCAAAACTTAAGGCGCAGCTGAAGGGGCTTACTTAGATGAAATGCGGGTGTAGCTCAGCGGTAGAGCACCCCTCTCCCCGAGGGGAAGCCATCTGTTCAAATCAGGTAACCCGCTCCACTAAATTTACGCCTTGCCTGTATAGGCTGGCAGTGAACCCCCCAGACACCAACGCCGGAACGCCCATCCGGTCATATACGCTCAGGCCGTCTGAGGGATTTCATAACCCGCCTTGGTTGTGACGTAATAAGGGCCTGGACGAAAGAAATCGGGCTAAACCTATCGGGGCCTCACCTTCGGGAAAGGCCCCCGGTAGGAATTGGGGGGGGACGGAATGGCCAAAAAACGCTTTTTAACCTGTCCAGAATGCGGCATTACCTACTGGACGTTCCAGTGTGCTTCCCATACGCCCAAGACCTGCGGGGCTAAAGAGTGTCTTAATGTGAGCCGCAAGCGCGATATAGCGAAAGTCAAAAAACACAGCACCGCCCCCAAAGAAGTTAACAGCGTCTGCGAAGTTTGCGGTAAAGCCTTTAAGGGCCGCATTAAGGGGCGCAAGTATGCCTGTTGTGGCGACCCTGCATGTCGGATGGAAGTGAGGCGTAGGCGGGGCCGTGAAGCGACTCAGAAGGCAAAGGAGAATAAAGCCGCGGCTAAGATGAATCATTGTTTGGGCCATGGGTGTGATGCCATGGTTAACCCGCCGCGCCATTTTTGTGATAAGTGCCGAGAATTACAGCGACGTTATTCCGTGCGGTGTTTGGGAACAGGGGAAGCGATTTGACCCCTTCCACCCTCCGCCAAATCCGCCGAGCCAAGGGGATGAACCAAGATATGAAAATGAAAAATTACCTATCCTTTGGCGGCGGCGTCAACTCAGTCGCCATGATGCTCTTACTCATAGATGAGGGTGTGGAGTTTGAGGCGGTTTATGTCTGGATGCCGGATTGGCCCGAGACCCACGAGTATTTGATGATGCTGGAAAGTAAGGGGTATCCGATCACGGTGATATTTCCATCCGAGACGTGCAAAGGCGAGAAGGTTAGTAATCTCTACGAATACGCATGGAAACTCAAAATGTTCCCCAGGCGGATGATGAGATGGTGTACTGCAAAATTTAAGGTTAAGCCCCTCCATGCTTATTTTCAAAAGCCCTGTTTTGTCATGCTCGGGATTGATGCCGACGAATCCCATCGGGCCAGATTAGCAACCGATAGCGGGGTGGAAAATCGCTGGCCTCTTATTGAGCGGGGAATCACCCGGCAGGGGTGTATTGAGATAATTAAGGCTCATAGGCTTCCTATCCCCCATAGGTCAGGCTGTTTTATCTGTCCATTCCAACGAGTTGCCCAAGTCAAAGAAATGCGGCGAAAACACCCTGATATGTTCTGTAAATTGGTCGCATTGGAAGAACGTAATATTAAGGAACTAAAGAAGGGTCCTTATTATAGTTTAGGAAAGCCGTTTAGAGAAATAGTTAATGAACCAGATTCCTTTTTATTTGAGGAACTAGCATACCCACCCTGTCAATGCGGGCTTTAGGAGCCCTAAACTTTGACTAGCCAATCATTGCGTCAATGGCGGCTATGAACCAGGTGGAGTTCGCGGCGTACCTGGGGGTGGCCCCCTCTACCGTGTACGCATGGGAAAATGGTCAGAATCCTATCCCCCGTTGGGCCGTGAAGTTGCTCAGGGCCTTAGAGCGTCTCGAGGCGGTGTTGCAGCCGGAGTTGCCGATGGGGGTGCTGCCGGGGTTATGCGCCTGCGGATGCGGCCGGCCGACCGTCAAAAACTGGCGCACGGATCGCTCAAAGGGCTGGATTAAGGGCGAGTACAGGGCCTACATTAGCGGGCACAATGCGACGTTTGAGAGGGCGGAGAGATGAGAGTTGTTTCTGATAAATCCTTGACTGTTAGGTGGTTTTTGGGGATAATGTAGATGTCCAAGTCTTGCAGAGAAAATAATTATCCTTTAAACTCTAATTTCCCTGAGTGGCCGGTATCCGCGAGGACCGGAAGTCAGCTCTGCTTGACTTGGACCCACTCGGGGATTCTTATGTGCCTGTCCAGGCAAGCGGAGGTAGTGTGATGTCAATTTCCAAAAAAGTGCGGTTTGAAGTATTTAAGCGTGATGGTTTTCAGTGTTGTTACTGCGGCAAAACCCCCCCTGAAGTTATCCTTGAATTAGACCATATCGACCCAAAATCAAAGGGCGGTAAGGATGATATAAACAATCTCCTTACGGCCTGCTTTGATTGTAACCGTGGCAAAAGGGATATTCCCCTCGACAAGGCCCCACCTAAGTTATCTGAAAACCTGGAAGTCCTTAAACTTAAAGAAGAACAGTTAAAAGAATATCGCAAGTTTGTTAAGAAGTTAGAACGACAGAAAAACGCCGATATTGAATTAATCAATGAAATTTATTCAAGTTTCTACCCTGAATATGAATTAGCAGAAAAATTTAGGTCTGTATCGGTAAAACAATTTCTCGACAAACTTCCCTTACATGAAGTTGAAGATGCAATGAGAAAGGCTTGTTATAAATTTGAAAGTGGCAATTCTGCTGATCGAGAAAATGCAATTAAATATTTCTGCGGAGTTTGTTGGGGAAAAATAAAGAGGGATGGCCGTGAGAGCAAGAAATATTAAGCCTGGATTTTTTATTAATGAAGATTTGGCGGAAGTTGATGCTCATGGCCGTTTGCTTTTTATCGGCCTATGGTGCCTTGCCGACCGTGAAGGGAAACTTGAGGACCGGCCCAAGCGGATTAAGGGTGAACTATTCAGATATGATGCAATTTCCTATGAAATCGTTGACGAACAATTATCTAAACTGAATGAGTTAGGATTAATAATCCGTTATGAAATTGATGGTTTACGATACATATTTATTCCTAACTTTTTGAAGCACCAAAGCCCACATTATAACGAAAAACCTTCCACCATACCCGACCCACTTCTAACCAAGGTAGAAAGCACTTCTAACCAAGGTAGCAACAAAGAGCCGATGCAAGGGGGGTCACTACCCCCTGATTCTCTGAATCCTGATTCTCTGAATCCTGATAAAAAAGATATGTCCCCTCCAGAAGGAGGGAACGGCTTTTACCCTCAAGATTTTGAAGCAATTTATTTGGCTTATCCCAAAAACCAGCATGGCAGCAAGAAAAACGCCTACGGTCAATTCAAAAAGGTTAAAGCCTTAATTCCTAAAGACGTTATCCCAATAATTAAGCGCCAAATTGCCGAAAAACAAAAGGCTGATTCATTAGGCATCTTTTACCCTGAATTTAAGCATTTTGAACGCTGGTTAAAGGCGGCGGAATGGGAGAGGGAACCTTTTGATTTTGACGCCGTGAAGCCTAAAGAGGAGCAACCGCAATGGGTCCGGGAACTTTCAAGCAAGCAATCTACGAACTAAGCCTCTATTTCGAGCGCAAGCCACCACGGGATGAAACGATAGCCCAATGGTGTGAAGAGGTTCGGGATATTCCTGAACACCACACCAAAGAGATTATGGCTGTGGCTAAGAGACTGGAATCTTGGCCCAGGAATCTACCGGCCTTTATGTGGGCGAAGTCGATGGAATTTGGCGAGAAGAACGGAGAAAGCAATGCCCAGGTTATCCACGACCGGCGCTTTCACCCTGACAGATGGGCTAACAAGGCGTGTCAAAAATGCCACGGTGAAGGCATAGTGCGGACCCCGATGGATTGGCCGATGAGTCGGACTGATGAGGGTGATTTAATTACCAAACGGATTAACCCCCCGGTTCTTTGTGATTGCACAGAAAAGTTAGCTCACGGAGGTTGACATGAGCAAATACGACCCCACTCCACCCCTAAAGCTCGGAAATTGGGTAAGAATCATCGGCCAATTCGAGAAATTACCCGAAAAGCACCCGGTAGTACAACGGCTGGATATGGCCGGCATGGGACCAGACTTAAAACTCGACAACTATAGCGGAGAAGCGGCATGAAACCCTTTTCAAAGTTCGTAGGCCCACCCCGGAAGGTCTGGACGCCGATCCCGTTTCGGATCATCAAGAACGGGGCGGTGATCGTGGAACGGTACCATAACGGCGAGCAAGGGAGGGTGAAACCATGACATACCTCCTCTATCTCGGGCTCCTGGCACTCGGAAGTGTGGCCGGGTATCTCTGGGCCACCTGGGGCGAAGAAGAACGCTGGCGGGCCGTGGTTAATTATGCGTATCGTATGGGGCGGGAGAAGGAACGGGATAAGATGGCGAATGCAGCGTTCAAGCAAAAAACCGAAATATACGAGACTATAACGGCTTATAGTGAGGGCCAAAAGCCATGACTGAGTCGGTGTGCCAATTTTGTGGGGCTACTAAACTAAAATCCATACCAACCTCAACAGGTGTAAGGGTTTTGTTCGCTTGCTACACGGTTTTTAAAAATGGTGAACTTATTGATTACCGTAATCGGTCTTGCTATAGGGGGCAAATCGCCAACCTCACCGATGAAAACCAGGAGCTTAGACGGGCCGTGGGGGAGGCGGGAGAATTGATTTTTTGGCTTACAGGGCCAACCATAGCCAAAATCCTGCGGGATAAAGCTCAATTATGGCATAGCAAATGGGGGAAGAAATGAAGAAATTTGAGATTACAGAAGAGAGCTTGGCAAAGGCGAAGCTAGTTTACCGTGATATCCGAGAGAAATATTCTAACTACCCGTGGGCCACAGATGCAGCCTTTAATACCGGCCTTGATGCCCTCTGTGTGCCCGTGGAGGAATGCGTGACCATAGCAGAACCGGAATGGGTCAAAATACTCCCCCTTGGTAAGGTGGAATTGGCGGACCACCGGGAGCCCTTTATGGTGGACGAAGCGTCCCTGGAATCCATGGTGGCGGCATTCCGGGATCGGGGGTTTGATCTGGTGATCGACTATAATTACGCCACTTTGAATGGTGGCGCGCCCCTGGCGGCTGGCTGGATCAAGGACCTGGAGGCCAGGAGCGACGGGCTTTGGGTACTGGTAGAATGGACAGACATAGTCAAGAAATATATGAATGTTAGTGAATATCGTTACGTTTCGCCCGTGCTGCGGCTGGACCAGGAAACCCGTAGGCCCACGGCCTTGATACATGTGGCCTTGACTAAGGCACCGGCTATTAATAATTTACCGCCTTTCACTGGGAAACTAAAACAACCCAAACCTTTCGGCCCCGGAACTCGCCTTCGGGCGGCAAATGGGGATGAGATGATGGTGGTATTAAGTTTCGGGTGTTTTAGGGTTGTAAATCTAACCCAAAATATTCTTGATTCAAGGCAATTCGTTTCAGCTCAAGCAGTTAAACAAGCCCTTCTCGCCTCTGGCGCTGTCGTGGAGGACTAAATGACCACCTGTCCCCACTTCAAAGCCTCCCAAGAGGCCAACACGACCCACGACCCGGGCGACTGCCATTTTTGGCGTTACGATATGTACCGGGTGCTCTGGTACTGCTCCTGCGTGGACAAACCGGGTAACGACTGTCTCAGTGAGGGAAAGGGCGAGAAGGGGATGGAACATCATATTGAGGTTGAGAGGGAAAGATGAACACTTACCGCATCACCATCCCGATTTTACCTAAAGCACAGAAGCGGGACCGTATCGGGAGCCGGGGCGGGCATGGTTTTAGCTACAAAGACAAAAGCCAGAAGTTAGAGGAAAACAAACTACTGCTTTGTCTGATGGAGTCGAAACCCCCTGAGCCTCTTTCTGGGGCGATATCTTTAGAAGTGCGGGTGTATCTGCCAATTCCTAAAAGCAAGCCCCGTATCTGGCGGGAGAAGGCCGAGAGGGGGGAGATTATGCCGACAGTAAAGCCAGATATCGACAATTACGCCAAAAACCTCTTGGATGTGATGAACGGGGTGTACTTCCAAGATGATAAGCAAATCACCGATTTAACCGTTTCTAAACGCTACACTTCAATAACTGTTCCATCGCCTTGTTGGGTAGTGGTGATGAGAGGGGATTATTAAATGCCTGACAACTGCGGAATTTGCGCCTGGCGCTGTGATCCTGTCAATACCCAAGAACTCGCTGGGTACTGTTATGAGCAAGACCAACTTATCACTGACTTGAGTGGGCATTGCCCGGAATGGCGGGGGACGCTGAGGGATAAACCACTTCTGCCGGGGCCGATTGAGGAAGCTGCTCCGGTATCGGAAGAAGCGTGGAACACTTTGTTGGAGGTTAATCCAATATGAATGCCATTGTAAGGCTAATGGACCTTATGCGCTCAGACATTCTTAATGTGTTATATGGGCGAAAAGAGGGGAAACCATCAAAGGTTGACCCCTGTATCTCCTGGCCTGGGCCTGTTATGGACTATGATGGTGATGAGCTGTGGGCACTGAGGTTGCCTGTGAGGGTGTCACGGGATATTAGTCAATTTTACCGTTGCCCAGTTTGCGGTACATTCCCCGCCCTATGTTCGACTGATCCTAAATACGCATGTACGGCTTGTTACAATAAAGCTAAGTTTGGCATACCTATTCCAACTCAATTACAACTTCGGGAAATTAATCTCTTAGATTTTATTAAGGGAATTATATAGTTAACTCCCTTGAGGATTGATTAAACCCGCATAAGTAAGGCGTTTGTGAGCGGTTGCAACAACAAAACTTTCAAGGCGTTTAAGACTATGGCGTTTACAGCTTCCATCATTGAGCCGAAAGGTGAACTCATTAACATATCGCCCCAGGTGCTTAGGGCTGGCATGGTGATAAACGCCGTAGATTCCACGCTTCAAGGTGGCCCAAACGCTGTCGATGCTGTTCGTGGTCACGCCGTCCTTAACATAATCTCCGGCGCTGTGATTAACCGATCTGTGTTGGTAAAACAGGCCGCCCAAGCCGGAATAAACCGGGGCATCATCGGTATGAATCATGGAGCCCAGGGCCACATGGTCAAAGATTGCACCATGCAAAGTCGCCTTATCCGGGCTTTTGAACGGCTTGGCAATCGTGTTGCCGCCCCTCTCCCGAAGCCCTACAACGCCCACCTTGCCAACAGAACCACGGCCCTCTTTGAGCTTCTTGCACTCGTGCTTGTTGGTTTCTTTCCCGCCGATATAGGTTTCATCCACTTCGATGATACCCTTGAGTTCCGCAAGGTCATCGCCGCAGGCTTCCCGGAGCCGGTGCAGCATGAACCAGGCCGACTTTTGGGTAATGCCTATCTCCTTAGAGAGTTGCAGGGAGGATATGCCCTTCCTGGCCGTCACAAGCAGGTACATGGCATAGAGCCACTTATGCAGGGGAATGTGACTCCGCTCAAAAATCGTTCCGGTTCTCACGGTGAAATCTTCTTTGCAGGGATTACAGCGGTAAAAGCCCTGCTTTCTGGCGGTGACTCGCTCACCATTTCCACATACCGGGCATTTTACGCCGTGGGGCCACAGCTTAGATTCGAGATATTTCCGGGCCGATTCCTGGTTAGGAAACATCTCGAAAAGCTGAAAGGTGCTGATCGTTATCTTATCCATTGTTCTAAGCAATCCAGAAAGTTAGGCACCCATGCAGGAACAGGACGCCGCCCTGATTCCCATGAATCCACAGCCCATTTAGTGACCCCAAATGCCTCCGCCAAGGCTTTTCGGGACCGGAAGCCAAGGCGGAGGCGGGTGGTTTTAAGTTCGGAAGGGGTCATGCTTCTACCTTTTCTCAGGTCTTGGCCGGTAAAAACCATCGGTTTTGGCATAAACCTTTTTCGCTTTAGCATACAGGGACACCAATTTTTCACGATCAGGGAAACCGTAACCAGCATCCATGATTATCAAAAATTCTTCTACTGTATCCGAAAGTTCCGGGGCGGCGGTGATAAGGTTGGCAATTTGTTGAAATCCCGGGTCATCTGGCCATTGCACTCTTGCAATGGGATAGCCTTCATTATTCCAAATGACGATATGGTTAGGGTCAGTGAGGGGTTTAATTTCTGCCTTCCAAGGGGTTCCGCCAAAGCTTTTAGTTTCCATTTCGTCTGTCCTCCTTCGTTTGATGATTATAATATAGGACAGCGTACAACATTTGTCAAGGGAAAAGTGAGAAAATGCGAAAAAAACTTAAATTAGGGAGTCAAGTATATAATTCCCTTTATTAAGCATCTCAGACAGGAGATTTATTTCCAGAAGCACAGCCCTCCTTGGTTGGGGTTCTGAGCCGAAAGGGTAAAGGAGATTGATATGGATACCAACACAGAAATATCTGCTGGCGAAGTGATTGTTCTGACCAAAGGTGAGTATAGCGATTACGGTATTAATGGATATATCGTGTCGCTCATAGATTTTGATATGCAGGACGCTATTGATGTTTTCAATAAACTACAACTAAAGGGTGATGATTGGGACATTCACACAAAGTTTGTGGCCTGGCTGGTTTCTACAGAAAGGTGTGTGCCGGTAGAACATCGGGAAATTCATATCGGGTCATATGGCGATTTAGCGATAAGTTAAGGAATAAAGTGGGGGCTTCACCTTAAAAAATGCTGCCAAGAGTCAGTAATATATATTACCGTTTGAGTAATTATATTAATTGCAATGTCAATGCCATTTAGACATTGAGGGGATAATTTGTAAAGATGACCCGTACCTTTGAGGAAAAATTAAGCGCCTATTGGGAACAGGTTAAGTTGGATATTCTGACATGCCATCAGAGGCGCATGACTGGACGATTTTCATTTCACATAGACTTCAGGGAAGGCGGTATCGGTGAGCCTGAAATCGACATAAAGCAGAAATTGAAAAAATTAATTGACAAGTAAATGAAAACGTGTATTAGTAGGAACCATTAGGGTTACTTGACGGCCCGGCGCAGTTTTGTCGATTACCGGATGGCCCCGCTGACATTCAGTTGGCGGGGCTTTCTCTTTTTTAAGACCAAGGAAATGGCGATCTGGATTGAACAAAATGAACTATCTCAACAGGAGTGGTTGGAACTGAGGCCACAGGGCTTACAGAAGGGCGGAATTAGAGAGAAATGGCAAGACCTTGCAAAATACCGGAAGACCCAGAGGTTTTAGACCGTATCCTTGAAAATATGGCTTTAGGGCTGTCTTCTCGGTTAATTGCTGAATCTTTGGGAGAAAATGAAAATACCGTCAAGGGTTGGAAAAATAGAAAAGATTTTAACCAAAAGCTGGCTATTAAGAAATTAGAGATTCTTGGGGCACCGCTAAGGGGCATGGCTGACAGGTTTCCTAAAGACTTTATTGAGCGTCACCCGGAGACGAGGGAAGCATTTGCACCGCCAACTCAAAAGAAAGAACTCTCAGGTCCAGACGGCAAGCCTCTGAGCGTCAAACTCAATGTAATATTTGTGGACCCAGTAGACCCGGAAAATGACGTATGACCTGGAATCAGATATACTTACACCCCGTAAGTTCCAGTTCCTCTACAGGCCCAGCCGATATAAGGTTGCTTTTGGTGGGCGGGGTGGTGGCCGGTCATGGCAATTTGCCCGTGGGTTACTCATCTGTGCAACAAATGGCAGAGAGCGTGTCCTTTGTACCCGTGAATACCAAAACTCCATCAAAGAATCAGTGCATTACATCCTCAAGAACCAGATTGAACGCATGGGCCTCTCGTCTTTGTTTACTATCAAGGAACAGAGCATCACAGGCCCCCACGATTCAGAGTTTGTCTTTGCTGGCCTCAAGTCAGATCCCCACAAAATCAAATCGACTGAGGGCATTACAAAGTGTTGGGTCGAAGAAGCCGAAAAGGTTAGTAAGGCATCTTGGGAAATGCTTATTCCTACCATTCGCGAACCTGACTCAGAAATATGGGTGGGGTTTAACCCCGATCTTGAGTCTGACCCTACATACCAAATGTTCATTATCGATCAAAACCCCGATGCCGTTGTCCAAAAGATCAACTGGCGGGATAACCCCTGGTTCCCAGAAGTCCTCCAAAAAGAACGAGACTACATGCGG
Source organism: Methanoregula sp. (assembly GCA_041645435.1). Classification (NCBI taxonomy): domain Archaea; kingdom Methanobacteriati; phylum Methanobacteriota; class Methanomicrobia; order Methanomicrobiales; family Methanoregulaceae; genus Methanoregula; species Methanoregula sp. The sequence continues at coordinate 30,188 of JBAZQB010000011.1, read as the reverse complement.
GGCATTGACCTGGATGCGTATATGCACATCTGGGAGGGGGAATGTCGCAAACGCACTGATGCCCAAATTCTCAAAGAGAAATACGTTGTCCAGGATTTTGAGCCAGAACTTGACTGGGATGGACCATACCAGGGAGCTGACTGGGGATTTGCGGTTGACCCGGCAACCCTGGTGCGGTGTTGGGTCTATCGAAATAAGCTCTATATCGAACACGAGTTCTGGGGTTTAGGAGTGGAGATCGACGCTTTGGCAAGTAAGTTTGAGATTATCCCTGATTCAGCGAATTACGTAACTCGGGCCGACAGTGCCAGGCCGGAGACTATCAGTTATCTCAAGCGCAAAGGGTATCCGAAGATCATCGGGGTGAAGAAGTGGAAAGGATCTATTGAAGACGGCATTGCATACCTTCGGGCCTTTGAGAAAATCATTATCCACCCCAGATGCACCCACACCATTGAGGAAGCGAGGCTGTGGAGTTACAAGGTGGATAGGCTAACCGGCGATATCCTGCCCGAAGTGGTGGACACCCACAACCATTGTTGGGATGGAATCAGGTACGCCTTAGAGCCTATCATCAGAGCAGGACAGAATATCGGCTTCTATGACGGCTGCGATTTTAACTAATCATCTTCATCCGGCCCAAAGGGCGGGGGCGATATCCCGGTCTCATCGTTGTAGTAGATGTTGTCGGGGCTCTGAGAGGAGTAGGGCGAGCCATATTTGCCGTACTTGTTGTTGATGGAGTCCGACGAGTATTGGCTGCCATAGCGCCCATAAGGGTTATTGACGGAGTTGGGGTCGTAAGGATTGTTGGTGGCATTCCCCAGATAAGTGCCATCCCGGGCGTAAAGCTGGACCTGGGCAAAGGCAGGAGCGGCGAGACAGAGGACCAGGGATATGATGACTAAGGTTTTCATTAACATTCGCCTCCGTAAGACTGCAACATTTGGGTTAACCTGGCCTTTAGAAACAGGGAAGCCCCTAAGTAGTCAATATCATGTGAATTGCGTGCGCTGTGCACTGCTCGCACTGCTGAGAGAAACTGACCTATGGGGCGAAGATCATGGTCAATGGGAATATTGTCCGAAAAAATGTCATGGAAGTCGTACCCCATATTGGGAATGATTTTCATGGTGGAGCCTCCTAACCAATAATGGGCATTTTGTAATGAAAAAGCAAGCGTTAATCATAGGCCGAAAATATTATGTCAGGATTTCAAACGAAATCGCCTTTATAGGGACGCTTACCAATCATGATAACCGGGAAATTAATCTTTCAGATGTCACCGAAGTTTATAGCCGTGTTAAATGCAAGTACCCCATTATAATAAACCGAAACAGCTTTATGGTGATAACCCAAGTCGATGATGAGGAAATAAAGGTGTTCAATGCCGGATAAAGGTGTCACCATAATCGTCACGGCCTACCCGGACGGCAAAATCGGGGTGGACCACCCGCCATTAAAGACCCCGGAGGCTATGGCTTTTTATGCCAGCATTTTAGCGGATGGGATCAAGGTGTTGTTGATGCAGGGGGTTATGGAGAGGTCGGATGATCAAGCACCTCAAAGCTGACCTTGACGAGCCTGAACGTTTTATCGATGACGACCATGGCCGCGTCTACAGCCGTGTCGTGGGCGGGCTCGCCTGGCCCGCCAAGGATAAGCCCGGCTTCCTGACGGTCATGGGCCTGGACATGGAGCCGGATGCACAGGGGCACCGGCATTACTGGCTGTTAGCCGAACATGAGAGTGGCGACATCGGCGATTTGGTTCGTATCGCCATGGATATGCGCCAAGAGTACCAGGTCAGAACATGGGTGGGCAATGTGGGTAATAAGCCAGCGATGTATTTGTTAGGCGAGCTAATGCGGGACAAGGACTACAAAGAGCGCCTTTACCTGGACATGGCCCCTCACGCCGCCGACACTCAGGGGTTGATGTTTTACCACACGCTCATTAAAGAGTGCGCCCGCGGCAACCGTAATTTGCTGCATTTGGGAGATTCAGCCTTGATCGGGTATCTATCACAGACCAGTAATGAGGATTTAAGCCGGGCTCCCGAGGACTTTCCGGCGGTTGCGGCCCTGGGGTATGCCCTGGCGGAACTTTACGGCTATCAGTCTGTAATAACCTCTCATGGACCGATCAGTTACAGTGACAGCCCTGGTGCCTGGATGTTATGATGTGCGAATTTTTAAGATTCTTATTTATGCCATGGAAAGAGGATGGCATTGACAAATGGGAGACTTGGCTATTTTGTTGGGCCGTGTTGTTTATAGGGGTAGTGTACCCAATAGTGGCGGGGATGCTATGAACCGCAGAACCTTTCTAAAGATAGTTGTCTTAGGGATAGCGACCTGTGCATTAGACCACTCGCCGCTAAGGTTGGTCGAAGCATTTGAGGCAAAAGATTACTATGTTAGGGAAACATTACCCAGAGGGCGATGGTAACTATTATGCTCGTTATGATGTATTTAATGGGAAAGACCGTTTGCATGTGGCGGTCAGGCTTGATAACGATACCGATGTAGAAAAATATAGACCAATGGCACTTAAGGCTTTAAAAAATGCAATGGAAAACAAGGGATGGAACTTTAACGACCTGCGTCCTTTACCTATCCCTGCTCATTGTAGCGGTCGATACGTTAACATATGCCAAAATTAAATAAAACCACTTTGATTAAGATGGTCCCCGCCCTCTATTGTGGTGAAACCATCGGCTTTTTGGCCTATTACCCGGATGGGACTGTTAAGTATCTTGGGGTTATTCCGTTAATGAGGGCTAAACACCTTGGCTAAACCCACCAAAAAAGACCAGGAAGCAACCAAGAAGGCCCTTGAAGCCAAAGAATCGCTCGTGGCTGAGATGAGGGCGCACTACGACCAGTATACGACCTATGAGAATCACAACACGACTGCTGCCCTGGAAGACCTTAAGTTGCTGGTAGGAGAAGGCCACTGGGATCAGAAAGTTTTAGATGAACGGAAAGAGGACGGTCGCCCCTCCCTGGTGGTCAACCAACTGCCGGTATTTACCCGCCAGGTGATCGGGGACCAACGGCAGTCACGGCCTAACACTAAAGTCATTCCGAGCGACCAGGCCGCAACTCCAGCGAATGCCGAGAAGATAGAAAGCAAACTAAGGGAAATCAAATATATTAGCAAGGCCGACGCCGCCCACGACAATGCTTTTGGGCAGGCTGTAAGGTCAGGTTTTGGGTATTGGAGAATTAAAACCGACTATGAATCGGACGAAACCACAGATCAATGTGTGCGGATAACGTCCATCCCGAACCAGTTCGGCGTTAAGTTCGACCCCCTCTCGACCCAGTGGGATAAGCTCGATGCCAATTGGCTCATCGTTGAAACCATGATCAGCAAAGATGCGTTCAAGGCCAAATACCCGGACCATACGCCAACTACGGATACGTTGTGGGGAGACGGCCTGCTTGAATGGTACAACGAAGATGGGGTGCGCATAGTAGAGTATTTCAAAAAAGAGCACAAGCCTCCAAAGACTTTATGGCTGATGTCGATGGCAACGGATGATGGAATGGAGGAAGTTAATAGCACCGACGATCCCGACGAGAAGGCCAGATTAGAAGAGCAGGGCTTTACCGTCAAAAAACAGAGGAAAGTCAACGCCTATGAGATCGTTCGTTACCTCATGTGCGGGTTCGATATTCTGGAAGATAAAGAAGTCTGGCCGTCAAAATACTGGCCGGTGATCGAAGTTTTGGGCGAGACAGTCAACGTCAACGGGAAGGTTTATAAGCGCAGCTTGATTCGGGATGCCCACGACAGTCAACGCGGATTCAACTACGCAATTTCCAGTGAAGTTGAGACTTTTTCGCTGGCTCCCAAGACTCCGTATGTTGGGACCGTTAAACAGTTCCAGGGGTTTGAAAATAAGTGGCGGCAGGCCCATAAACGCACCTTCGCTTATTTGCCGTTCAATGCCGACCCAACTTTCCCTTCGCCCCCTCAGCGGGTGGACCCGCCCCAACTGTCCTCTGCTATGGTTTCATTCAGAACAGAGCAGAAGCAAAACCTACGGGATGTCGTTGGTATCTTCGATGCCGGCCTTGGCAACCAGAGCAATGAGGTTTCAGGGGTAGCCATAGAAGGGCGCAAGCGTGAAAGCGACACCGGCACCTACATCTACATGGACAACCTGCAATATGCGCTGGAACTTGAGGATCGCACCATTATAGACCTGATTCCCAAGATTTACGACACCAACCGCTCTGTTATGACCCGGAGTGCTGATAATGAGAGTATTCCTATAGAGATTAATAAGCCGGTCGTGGTAGATGGCCAACAAATTATTGAGAATGACTTTACTTCAGGGAAGTATGATGTGGTGGTCACTCTGGGTCCAAGTGCCTCCACGCAGCGTCAGGAGTCCAGGAACAATATGTTGGAATTGATTCGTGTCGCTCCTGAGTTGGCCCCGTTCGTTGCAGATAAACTTGTCCGCTCCATGGACTTCCACGATGCTCAAGATATCGCCCAACGCATTCTCAAGGGTATTGTGCCCCGACAGGTACTTAGTGAAGAGGAGTTAAAAGACCTTCCCCAAGCGGAGCAGCCGCAAGGCCCTGACCCGTTGGTCCTGGCACAGATGCAGTTGGCCGAGACACAGAGTAAGCTCAACCTAGCCCGTGCGGAGAAGGCCCTGGCTGATGTGATGAAAGTCAAGGAAGAAATCCAAGTCCAGCAATCCGAGATGACGTTCAAGGTTATGAAAGAGATTGATGCGAAGCTGATGGGGATGGGTGGACCAGGACAGGGCGGCCCTCAAGGTCCTCAGATGCCTCAAGGCGGGAGTCTTGGGGGTGAGCAGTTCGGGCAGGGTGGTTAATGGACAACCGCGAAATCCTACGTTTTTTAGAAATTATCCGCCAAAAAGCCCCGGAAATGTATAGGGGTATGGCTGGATGGATTAAATCAGTTGCGATGTTCCTTGGTGCACAGGAGATGAAATAGAAGGTTAGTTAAAAACTAAAACTAAATAACCCCAGGCAACGCCTTAACAAAGGTCCTCCCTGCTCCCAGAAATGGGACGTAGTGGAGGACCTTTTTTATTTGGCCCGCACCTGGCCGGGATATGCCAGGGCAAAATTCGCTCAAGGAGCGCATGAAAAATGGATGAACTAAATCAGAACGAAAACCTCGAACCGACTGGCGACGAACTATCGCCTGGTACGCCCGCAGAAGTATTGGAGGCTTCGGGCACTCCTGAAGGAAGCGATGATGCAGGCCAGACTAAGGCTGACGACGGCGGTGCTGGTGATGATGACGTAGTTGAACCAAAACCTGAGAAAGACCGGATTCAGGACCGGATTGACGAAATCACCAGAAAGCGGCGTGAAGCAGAACGGGAAGCGGCTTATTGGAAAGGTCGGGCTGAGGGTGCAACCCCGAAGATTGACGCTTTGCCGACCGCCCCTGTCATTGACCCTATGGCCCCGTTCAGCGAACCTCGTCCGGTTGAGGATGACTTTGAAACCCTTGCTGAGTACGAGGAAGCTGACAGAAAGCATCTGGTCGCCCAGGCTCGATACGAGGCCAGGCAGGAAATGGTTCGGGAGGATGTCAGACGACAGGCGGAGAAGGCGGAGAAGGAACTAAGGGAAAAGGTTGCGGGGTGGTTTAAGAACGCTCCCGCGAACCTACCAGACTTCCAAGCCATTGTCTGTAAGCCTCCTGAGCAGGGCGGCCCTGCGTTCTCCATGGAGATGATTGAGATATGGCAGGACTCTCCTGTCGGCCATCAACTCGCCTACGAACTGGCTAAAAACCCCGAAGAGGTTTGGCGGTTACGGAATCTCCCGCCTCATCGCATGGCAATGGAACTTGCTCGCCGGGAACAGAAGTTATCTGTCGCCCCGGCTCAACCTAAAAAAATCACTAGTGCCCCGAATCCAATTACGCCGGTCACTCCGGCTGCGACGGCCGTAAACAAAACCCTGGAGGACATGCCCACGGATGAGTTTATGGCCCGCCGCGACCGCGAGCAGTTCGGGCCGAATTGGAAGGGGTAATTCAAGGAGTAAGGTATGAGTAACACTTGGGTAAATCCTACCGTTGTCGCTAAGGAAACCCTGCGGCAACTGAAAAACAACTGTGTCATGGCCAATCTGGTCCACCGCGGCTATGAGGGCGAATGGCAGAAACAGCATGATGGGTGGAAGCCTGGATCTTCTATCCGCATCAAGGCTCCCATCTATGCCAGGGTAAAGGACGGAGCAACCCTGGATGTCCACGACATCAATGAGCGTTACCTGACCCTCACCCTCTCTTACCGGAAGCATGTCGCGGTTGAAGTTACTTCCGATGAAATGACCTACAACTCTGAAAAAGGTATCCCTCGTGTAGCTGAGGCGGCGGCCCAGGCTTTGGGTGAATATATCGACCAGACCCTTTTGGGCCTTTACAAGACGGTTCCTAACCAGGTCGGCACCCCTGGCATCACCCCCAAGGACTTTCTGTCTCTGGCTCTCTGTAATGCCCGGATGTCTGACTATTCCGTGCCTGTCGATAACCGTCGCCTCGTGGTCAATCCGACCGCTCAGGCTTACATCGCCAATGAGTTGAAGAATCTCTACAACCCGGCCATGGTTGGCCCCGCGGTCGAGAAAATGAAGTTCGCTACCCTGGCTGGCATGGACTGTTTCGTGTCCCAGAACGTCAACATGCACACCTGCGGGACTGCGGCAGGGGTCGCGGCCCTGGCCATTGATGCAACTGCTCCGGTTGAGGGTGCCACCAGCCTGACCATCGATAATGGGTCTGGCGACTGGACCACCACCCTCAAACAAGGCGACATCTTTACCTCAGCCGCTTCGTATGGCGTAAACCCGGTAACGGGGGCTAACACCGGCCACCTGCGTCAGTTCTGTATAGATGCGGATGTAACCGATGCCGGCACTGAAGCTACAGTGACCTGTACCCCTGGCACTGACCCGCACAAGATTTACTCTGCGTCAGCGACGGAAAAGTTCCTTCCCTATCAGACCGTGACTGTGCTCCCGGCTGAAAACGACGTTGTGTCTGTGGCCGGCACCGCTTCCCTGGTGCATCCGGTCAATCTGGGGTTCCACCGGGACGCCTTTGCCCTGTGCATGGTCCCCCTGGCGGTGCCTGATTCGGTCAGTTGGAAGGGGACCGCTTCTTATGAGGGCTTCTCCATCCGGGTCATTAAGGACTACGATGTAACCAACGATAAGGAAGTGATTCGTTTCGACGTGCTATTTGCCGCTGATGCGATCAACAGAATGCTGGCCTGTCGGCTCGCGGGTTAAAAGGGCAAACCATGTCAAATATCCAATTCGCAAGGAATCTTGAAATCTGGCCGGGTCTGCGGGCCTCGGTCCCGATGATCGTGGCGCAGTCCAACACTGCTTCCACCACTGGCGACGCTGAAACCATCAATGTGACCGGGGCATCGGTCACTATCCCGAAGGGCTTCTTCAGCCCTGGGACAGCCTTCCGGTTCACCCTGTTCGGGAGCCGAACTGGGACCGCTGGCGCTGCTACGATCCTTCTTGACCTTGGTGGAACCACCATTGCCACCATCGCCATTCCGACCAATACCGCGGTTGACTGGATGGCGGTATTGACCGTTACCGAGCATACCGACTTCAAACACCAGAACGTCAGTGAGTTCGTAGCCACCTCCGCCACGGTCTTGAGTGCCTACGATACCGCTACCGGGACCGTAGACGTGAGCAACGATATCACGCTCAAGGCGCAGATCACCCTGGCTAACGCTTCCGACTCTGTGACATGTAATTACGTTTTGGTCGAGTGCTGGAAAGTGGACGAGTAACTCTAACTGAAAGGATACTTTATGTCGTTCGGGCGTGTTCGGCTTTATCACCGGGATAAACCTCAAGGGGAAGTCTTTGAAGACTTAGAGTCTTTTGACCAAGCTGTCGGTGACGGATGGGTAGATTTTCCCTCTAAGATTAAAGAAGCTGCGAAGATTACGGAGGTTGTCGCACTACCAGAGAAAGCATCTTTGCCGCCGCCCAGTATAAAGACCAAGAAAGTACCCGGACGGCCTCGCAGGAAATAAGGAGAATTGAATCATGGGAATACATTATCTTGATCATGCTGGCCCTGATGGGCTTGGTATTAGGACTGGCACCGAACTTGGTGTTGAAAGCGGTGCATCCATCGACTTTGAATCCGGCAGTTCGCTCAAAATTGCCGGGACCGCCATGTCTGCGAGTGCCGCAGAAATTAATGCTTTGGTGGGAAGTTCTCTTACCACAACTTCAACCGCCAAACTCCAGGCGATTAACGCAACTGCGACTGAGATCAATTCGCTCGTTGGTTCGTCCTTAACCACGACCTCAACTGCCAAGTTGCAGGCCATTAATGCTACCGCTACAGAGATCAACTCTCTTGTCGGATCTGCATTAACCACAACTTCCACCGCTAAATTACAAGCTCTGACTCCCACCAGCACCGCCTTGAACCTGATGCTTCAATCGACCACGGCGGGCTATAAACTGGCTCGGGGTACGGCCTCTGTCACCACTTCCTCAGAAATAGCCACCGGCTTGGCAACGGTGGTGGCAGGTGAGGCAACCCTGATTGATGACCCGGATATTACAGCCATGTTCGTCACAATCGCCGCATCCACCACGGCAGGGAATATGCTGTGCAAAATCTGGCAACCTACGGCTACCAACAATGTCACCCCGCAGGCGGCCACCAAAACCAGCGTAGCCGTTCAATGGATGGCTTGCGGGACTTGAGGCTTATGATCTATGATTTTTAATCCACTCCTTACGCTGTTGGGAATTAGCACCGGGTATCCCGTTGGCAGTCTCATGATTACGATGGATACGGCTATGTTCGCCTCTACTCAGTATCATGAGATTTTCGGGGCGATTATCCTGATTGTTATGGTTTATATGATGCACATGTTCTTTTCTCAAAAGGAATCTGCCAATCTTTTTCTCCATAACAAGACGGTGTTCCGGGACATAGTTCCCAACAGCGTTCGGGTGCGTTGGGCAATAAATCAGAATGTACCCTCTTTTATCAATAACCTTACCACCTTTCCAATTAATCGCTTTTTCACCCGTACCTTGGGGGTGATTTTGTTGGGCAAGACGCATTTTTTCTTTAGATGCCTCGCTCATATGGCCACCCAATTAACAAGTTAAATCGTAACCCCTAACCTTAGAAAGGACTTGTATGTTAATCACCATCGGCACCCCGCATAGCGGCTTTCTTGTTCCTGAATATGTCATGAGCCTCTGCCAAACCCTGATGGATACAGGTGGTATAGGGTTTGAGGTTCTGCATTATGAAGGCTGTTATGTGCATAGCCTCCGCAATCTTTTGATGCAAAATGCCAAAGGCGACTACCTTTTATTTATCGACTCAGACATGAAATGGTCTTCATCCAATATTGCTTCTTTAGTGAAGGCCGAAAAGCCTATTATCGGCGGGCTCTATTATAAGCGGCGTTTCCCGTATGGCCCGGTCGTTTACAAGTATGACGCAGTTAAGGGTACTTTCGATTCAGTTAAGGCTGTGCCTGAACGCCTATTCCAATGTGACGGCATCGGTACGGGCTTTCTGCTTATCCATAGAGGGGTAATAGACAAGTTTAAAGAACCAGAACTGTGCGCCGACTGGGGTATGCCGTTTGACCCCATCAAGGTAGAGGCTCCCGGCACGGCCGGCAGCTACTTTATGGGGGAAGACCTGAGCTTCTGCGCTAAGGCAAAAACATTGGGCATTGAAATCTGGTGCGACCCTGAAACCGTCGTGAAACATGTTGGCCGGGGTGAGGTCGGGGGGCCGCTTTATGCTGTATAGGTATCCCGCCAACCATATCCAGGGTTGGATGAGCCTCCCGGAACTGTTGTGGCTATACCGGCAGGCCAAGCAATTCAAGACCATTGTGGAAATTGGTTGTTGGAAAGGGAAAAGCACTCATGCCTTATTGACCGGGGCATTAAAGAACGGCGGGCAAGTGACCGTAGTTGATCACTTTCAGGGAGCTAAAGGTCAGGAATGGTTTTTTAAAGAAGTGGCCTATAGGGATATGTACCACGTCTTTATGTCCAACTTGGGACACTTACCTAACCTGGAAGTTTTAAAAATGTCCAGCGTAGAAGGGGCACAGCATATTGACTCGGCAGAGATGGTGTTTATTGATGCCGGGCATGATTACGAAGACATTAAGGCGGATTTGGATGCCTGGGAGGGTAAGGCCACTAGAATGCTTTGCGGTCATGATTATCAATTCCCAGGAGTAAAGAAGGCAGTCATGGAGCGGTTTGGAGTCCCGATGGTAATCGATACTATTTGGTATGTGGAGGTGTAAAATGAAAAACAAATGTAAGGGCAAAGGCAAGGGTAAAGGAAAAGGCAAGTAGATGCTCAGCATGACCGTCAGAAAGATACTGGAAGTCTCATTGCGGGCTATCCATGTCATAAGCCCCACTGAGTCTCTTAGTTCCGGGCAGGCCATCACCGCCATGGAAGGATTAAACCTCATGTTGGCCTATTGGAGCACTATGGAGGTGGCGGTCCCGGTGATTACCCGAGAGACTTTGAACCTGGTGGCTAATCAGGCGTCCTACACCTGGGGCACGGCTGGCAACCTAACCACGGCACGCCCCCTGGCCCTTACGGACACCTGTTACGTCAATGACGGCTCTTCTGATGTGCCTTTGGACCTGATTGGCGAAGGCCAGTACAACGCCATCCCCGACAAGACCGTCACGGGCATCCCGGAGAAGGTGTTTTTTAAGACGACCTTCCCCCTGGCGACCCTGTATTTCTACCCGGTCCCGGATGCCGTTTATGTGGCGACTCTGAATAGCCAGAAACTTTTAACTGATTACGACAGCCTGACCACAACCATCAGCCTGTCACCGGAATATTACGCTGCCATCGTCCCCAACCTGGCCATTCAGTTATGCCCGGATTATGAGCGGGAGCCCTCACAGACCATCGTGGTGCTGGCGGAACGCACTCTAAATGCCATTATAGCCTTGAACGCGGCAAATCGCCTTGAGCCCATAAAACTGAATCTGGGCTTGGAAGGCAATAGTGCGCCCATAAGTCTGGCGGACTTTAAGAGCGGAGTCTTTTAAGTGAAAGTCCCCTTCGTCAAAGAGGCCCTGAGGGGTCAGGTGCCCGTGAACTGGTTTCCAGTCTCGGATGATGATACCGAAGTCATCATGTTTGGCACTCCTGGCCTGGTGGAGTTCTGCCAGTTGACCGGAGCAATGGCGGTTTGGGGCGGCACCGTCATGGGCAACATTTCCTATGTGGTGGCTCAGACCAGCGAGACGGCCTGCACGCTCTTTGCGGTGGACAACAACGCCAACATCAACACCATCGGCACTATTGCGGCCCGAAGCGGCCCTATCGGGATAGTGAATAATGGGACCCAGGTTCTCGTTACCCATAAAACCAACGGCTATGTTTATGACATCCTACCCAAAGCCTGGGTAGCGGCAACCGATTATCAGGCAAATATCTATATCAGGCCCACGACCCCTAACGGCTTCTATTACAAATCCCAGGATGCCGGGACTTCACATGCCACTACTGAACCGACCTGGCCGACCGCGGTAGGGGGCACGGTAGTAGACAACCCTGGGGGCTCGCAAATCACCTGGATCACTGTGGCCGAAGCTCCGGTTTTTGCTCAGATCACCGACACTAATTTTATTGGCGGGGCAGCCTGTGCCTTCCAGGACGGTTATGGGATCGTCGTGCAGCCTGATAGCCGGTACTGGCAGGTAAGCGATCTTTACGACTTCACCACCTGGCCGGCTAATGCTCAGGCTGCAAAAGAAGGTGGCAGTGACAACATCAGTGCGGTCATTGCCGACCATCTGAACATTTGGTTGTTTGGGGAGCGCACCACGGAGATTTGGTACAACTCCGGGGGGTCGCCTTTTCCCTTCTCCCGACTGCCAGGAACTTTCGTGGAAAAAGGCCTAGCAGCAACAGCCTCTTTAGCCAAAGGGGACAATGGCTTGTTTTGGCTCACCAATGAGGGTCAGATGGTCCGCAACGTTGGGTATCAGGCTAAGACTATCAGCACCCGCAAGTTTGACCGGGAAGTGGCCAAGTATTCCCGGATAGACGATGCTATCGGCTATATCTACGTCATGGAAGGGCACACCTTCTACGACCTGCATTTCCCCGAGGCTAACGTCACCTGGAGTTATGACGTAGCGACCGGGGAGTTGCACAAGAAATCGAGTTATCCGGGCACCAGCCGGCACCGGGGTAACTGCTACATCCTGTTCGACAACAAGCATTTAGTCGGGGACCATTCTAACGGCAAACTCTATCAACTGGATATGGACCGCTACACCGATGATGGGAACGCTATTAAGGCGGTCCTGGAATCGAACCAATATTTTGATGGGGGCAAGCGCATCTTCTTCCCGGATATGCAGATCGTCTTTGACCATGGCAAAGAAGTCCCCGCCGACGCCTATTACGATCAGGATAATGAGCCTCAAGCGATGCTGGCCTGGTCGAAGGATGGTGCCAGAACCTTCCCTACGGAGATATGGGAACCTATTGGACAGGTAGGGGAATACGAAAAGCGTACCATTTTCCGGCAGTTGGGATCAGACTATAAGCGGACCTATCGGCTGATGGTCAGTGCCCCGATTTGCCGGGATATCTTGAGCGTGGAGGTTTTGAAGTGACCAAAAGGATAATACAAAGTCCGGCTAAATCGGGGACTCGGACCCCGGAGGAAGTTGCTGAAGCAGTCAAACAAGTGGCGGCAATGCGCTATCAGCCTGTCAAAATTTCCGGCTGTGACGTAGCCAACAATTACTACCGGGAAGGCAAAAAGGTATGGCTGGTAACTTCTCTCATCGAAAAAAGCAAAGACCTTGAAGTGTTCGACCTTCCACTACGCTGTTTTTGTATCGGGTTTGAGATTTGGAGTCCGATCACCACGGCCAAAGTTTTAGCGGAACACATGAAGCGAGTGCAAGAAACGGACATGAATTTTCCGGTTATTATGGACGATGAGGGATTTATCATGGACGGCTGGCACCGGGTAACTAAGGCACTGCTTGAAGGGCGGGCTACTATCAAAGCTGTGCGTTTCGATAAGACGCCTTCTTGCGATTACGTTGAGGATTAAATATGACCGACCCGCCCATCAAGCAACCGTTCTACGAAAAATTTAAGGACGAGGCGATACTGTCCCGCCCCTGGCATATGTGGTTCTGCGTGGTCAGTGATCAGGTGGTTGGGTCAGCACCCCCGCCAGTGCGTCAGGACGTATTGGAAAACAAGGTTATTAGTAAGCCGTGGGTGGTCTGGCTTCAGGCTTTAGGAACTTTGCAGGGTATCAGCGAAGCGCCATTTCAAGAGCCTTTGCTTGAGGGTGATTATGTCTCAGAACCATGGAGCAAATGGTTTGCGCTGGTGAGCGCATAAAGGAGGTGTGCCATCGGAGTTTTCGATGCGATTTTTGGCGGTGACGGAGGCGGCGACACAGCCCAACAAGCCGCAGATGCAGCGTGGGGCGGTTCCAGGTCAATAAATTATGCGGTAAATAGCGGCCACGACCTTCTTAAGCAGGGGTTGGCAAATGCCCTGGGTTACGTTCAACCCTGGAACACGGCTGGCAAAAGTGCCCTAAATGTCTATTCTAGCCTCTTAGGGCTACCGGGTTACGAGACCACTTTCAGCCCACAGGAATATCTCTCTAATACTCCTGGATACCAGTGGCAGTTTAATCAGGGCCAAAAGGCTTTGGATGCCGGGGCTGCATCCCGAGGAATGCTCTTGAGCGGGCCGCAGCGTCAGGCTACCACTCAATACGGTCAGAACTATGCCAGCAACTACTATGACAAGCTCATGAACCAGTTGAACGGCCTCAGCACGCAGGGGCTTGGCACTGGGCAGACCATGGGTAACTGGGAAAACGAGGTTGCGAACCGGAGGGCAGGTCTGCAAATGAGGGGGGCTGAGGGCACCGTCAACGCCTTCGATAAGGTATTTCAAGGGCAGGTGGCACAACATCAAGCAGACCAAGCCGCTGACCAGCAGGGGTTAAACAATATCTTGGGTATCGCTGGCACTGTAGGAGGTATGTTTGGAGGTGGAGGCGGAGGAATGGTCAATGCCTTGAGTGGAATGTTTGGTGGTGGCAGTGGAGGAAGTTCTTATGGAGGCGCTGGTAGTTCTTACGCCCTACCAACTTCTTCCTGGAACAACTCGTACTCCAATTGGTTGTCCGGGAGATAGACCATGGCTGATAATTATAATTTCCTCTCCAATTATTACCGGCCTCAACCCAGAACGGATATTGTTGACTCTCTGGGCCGTGGTGTCCAGTTAGGCCAGAATATCGCCAACATCCCCTACGAAAACTCCCTACGACAAGAGAAGTTGGCTGAACTGGAACGCATGAAACAGTCTAGAAATGCCATGAGCGAGTACGGCAAGAGTGGTGATATTAACCCTCTTATGCAGGTGGCCCCGGAAAAGGCGTTTGAGTTACAGGATAAACAAGCTGCCCTGGAACTAAAAAAAGCTGGAGTATCTGAAAAGAATATGGAACTTGGTATTGATGCCATTACTAAACTATCTCCGTTGATTAATGACCAGAACTATGCTCAAATGAAAGGCAAAATTGACGGTCTATTCGGGACCAATGTCATGCCTGATAAATACAATCCCGTAGCACTCAAGCAAGTATCCGACTTCGCCCTACGGGCTAAAGAAAAGTCTCCCAGTTGGGTTTATGATGCTACAAAGGGTAATTTTATCCAAGCGCCGGGGGCTGGAACTGTTTCTGTAGTGCGTCCCTACAAAACACCGGAACAGGAACTTGATTTGGCCACTCGTAAAGAAGGAATGAAGTTTAATTTCAAGAAACAGTTTGAGGATTACAAGGGCGGGAAAGAGGGGGGTCGCCAGACCGGAGAACTTAAAATGTATGTGGATACCCTTAAAGAGTTTGGAGAATCACCGGATGGCCCCAATGGTAAATATTCTGAAGAACAGATTGGGAAGATGCGAGATTTCTATACCAAGAATAAGAAAGATCCGGCATCGCAAGTTACCCAAAAGGCACATGCGGCGGCTATGTCTGAATTAAAAGCAGGGGGAGAATATAATTCCAGTGATTCCCAAACAAAGGCGAGAATGTTTAAGGAGGCCATGGATCGCCATGAGGCTTTGTTAAATCGGGGGAGTAAGGGCAACAAGGTCTCAAAACGCCTACAAGACATGACTACAGAAGAATTGCAGGCCCTTAAAAACCAGATGCAGGGGCAATAAATCAATGGCAGATATTAGCCTGGACGATATTAATGCTGAACTGGATCGCAGAGAGTCGCAGCCTTGGACTTTGCCAAGAGCCGATAAAGTGAATTTTGAGCTAAAGTCTCGTTTTGAAGATATGGCCATGGATTTTTATGACATGACGGGCACTCCGCTAAGGGTGACGGATTCCTATCGGACAAATACGGAGCAACATGACTTAAAAAAACGCAAACCTTATTTAGCTGCTACTCCGGGAAGGTCCAGACATGAAGTTGGAGAAGCTTTAGATATTGATCAGGATCAGATTGCTAAATTTGGACAAGATAACTGGACAAGGCTACTGGATAAGCATGGTTTTACAAGGCCAGCACTAAGCAAAGGTGAACACTGGCATATCGAACTTCCCAGGTTTGAAAGGGCAAGCAAAATAGCGGGAAATGCAGGACAGAAAATAAGCCTTCAAGATATAGACGCAGAATTGCAAAGGCGCGGGATAGAAGATAAACCGCAGTTCAGTCTTGAAGATATCAACGCTGAATTACAAAAGAGGGGCGTTGCGGCCAAGACACCTCAAGAACCTAATATACCTTTTGCCATGCCGGACACTGACACCCTGGCGCAATTCTCTGGAGTAGGAAGCAATCTGGATGCGCCAAAACCTAATCTTGTGGTAGATCCGGCTAAATCTGTGGTCATACAGGGCGTTGGTGAAGCGGGTGACACTCTGGCTCAATTCTCGGCTCCCGCTGGTGAAATGGTCGGGCAAGCCATGGACCTGCCGTTCGTACCTCTACGGAAAGGACTAGAATTATTTCATCAAGCCGTGATCGAGCCAAGTCGGGAACGCACTATTCAGGAATGGGCTAATGCCATGCAAAGCGGTGCAGATCAGGCCGCACCTGAAGCATTCGCAGCACTTCCATCCAAGGAGGCTTTTGTCCCAACGATGGAATTTGCTCTGGCCCCTGCATATTTGAAAATGATTTCCAAAAGTATCGGGCTTTTAGGAGAGGTCGGTAAGGCTGCATTCCACAGCTATGCCCCCGATGCCTTTTTTAAATACACTGCCAAAGGTGGAATGCCGGTTCCCTACAGTCCCACAGAAGTTCAAGAACGCCTTATGTCCATGACAGGATCGGAGCGGGCGGAGATGGTTCGCAAATATCCGCAGTTCCGCGAAGTCATGGAAGAAATAGTGGGGGCAAAGAAAGGTCCGCCCATTGAAGAACCTCCCATATCGGCGGCACCTACACCTGAATCTCAAACTCCACCTATTCAACCGACTATCCAGGCGACATTAAGGAAAGCCACGCCTGTCGGTGAAGTGCCTGTAGCCTCCCCTATGCCTCCCATAGTCGAACCGATTTCGGAAGTGCCAATATCCCCTGTACCAGAAGAAATCTCCGCTCCTGCCCCGCCTGAGGCCCAATCCCAGGCCATGAGCAACCTCACCAACGCCGTCCAGGACGACTTGGCCGCACAGATTAAGACCGGCCAGTATGTCCCGACCCCGGATGAAAAGGCGCAAGGCGGGGTATATGCAACAGGTCCGAAGAGCACAACTCCCCAAGTCTACCGTGACGAAAACAAGTGGTGGCGAGTCCAGGGCAGCGAAGCGAAATTTAGTTCCGAGAAAGCAGCGCAAAAGGCCGCTCAAGTTATCGCTAAAAACCAGGCACAAACTCCTGAGCCTCCCCAGGTTGAGACTTCTTCACCCACCCAAGCCAAGGCCCCCGGCACCCAAATCTATCCTGAAGGGCAGCAATGGAAGGTTGAGGGCGACGGCACCTACGCTGATAAAGCCACAGCAGAGAAAGCGGCCCAGGCGCTTACTGGTTACAAGCCTGACCCAGCCGAGATTGAAGCGTCCAGGAACGCACTGGCAAAAGAGCGCGGCGTTAAACCCGAAGAACTGACCTACGCCTACACGCAGAACAAGGCCGATGGGGTAACTCCCGGCTGGCACGTTTTTGATTATGCTTTGGAGGGTGGAAAAAAGACCGGGTGGGCGCAGGAGATTGGAAAAGCAGGACCGGCGCAGGGTGGGGGGAAGGAACCTTGGGAGATGACACAGAGAGAGCACGCAGCAGAAACATTGCGTTCCCAAGTTGATTCTCCTGATTATAAATATACGAGGTTAGTTTTAGATAAAGGACATAAGATAGAGGTTGAACAAGCACTTTCTCGTGGAGATAAAGTTCCCGCTAAAGTCCTGGTCGAATATCCAGATTTGGCAAAGAAGTCCGCCCCCACGCCCCTCACCGAGAAGGCCGGCCTGAGGAAGGTTGACCCCCTCGACACCCTCATCGAGCAGTACAACGCCACGGGCCGGACGGCGACCCGCTACCCCAAGAAGAAAGCCGTAAGTGTAGATGGCCGCACTATGACTGAGAAGGCCGCGGCATTGAAGATGAAAGATGTCGTGGGGAAGGGGGGGGCGAGTAAAGCGGGAACTGACATAGCCGCCGTCGCCGCCATGCGCGCCAAGTTCGATTCCCGGCAAGGTGCGCCGGAGGGGTTGGTAAGTCAGGAGACCCCGGAACAGGCCCAAGATAGGCTTAAGACGGAATTAGCCAACAGGGAAAAACGCAAAGGCGCTGATTGGCAGGCAGCGGTTGAGAAAAACGATCTTGCTGCCCTGGTGCATAGCGTAGGCGGCATCACGCCTAAGTCAGTACGGGATTTTGTCAGCACAGCCGAAGAACGGCAAAAGTTAGGCAGATTGATTCTCCGAAAAGACGGCTTTGGAGTTGACGTTCTACTACCGGAACTAAAAGCCCATTACCCTGACCAGTTTGCCCATTTTGAAGACCCCGGCGACCTAGTGCGTTATTTTCTTGACGGCAGGTACGAAAAGTTTAAAAATAAGAAAGGCGTAAGCGAAGCTGACCGCATCTTAACGGAGCAAATCGAATATGACCGAAAACGACTCGGACTATCGGACGCAGAGTTTGAACGATTTGAAAGAGAAGCTGAAGCTGAGGTGCAGGCTGAGACAGAATATGCAGCCAGAGAACTTGAAGCCAAGCGAACCGAATCAGCCAGCGCCGACACATCCTGGGAGTCCGAACCTGCATTAGACCTTCCCGGGGGCAGACCTAAAGCCTCCAAGATTGAATCTCGCCTTAACGAACTCCAAGTCGAATACCCTGACTTAGACGCAAAGCACCTTGAAATTGTCTTGAAAACCTTCCCTGACGGCCCTGATGATCAAATTATCAGAATGGCTAAAGACCCAAAGGTCTTTGATCAGTTGCGCCGCCAACGTTTGCAGAAAATGTCTGACTCTGGGGGCGACTCTCACCAAATGCAGTCTTTGCCCGGTACGGGGGGGTTGTTTGGGGATGAGGGAAAGCCCAGAATCACCGGACTTGACACTGCTATCGAAAAGACCTCTACCACCATTGACGATTTCGCGGACACCACTCTCAAGGTTGGCCTTGCCACACAAGACATATCTCGGTTACAAAAAGCCAACGATGATTTAAAGGTTCCTGGCGACCAACGCGCCATGTCCGATGATCCAGAGGTGGAACGCCGTTATCGGGCCGCAAAGGGACTGACCCGGAAAGGCATGTTGGTGCGTATGCAGAAGCATATTGCCGATGCCAAGGAAAATTTCAAACATGTTCCAGGATTATCCAAGGCTGAGGATGCCAAGGTAATTACGATCCTACGGCGGTTTGAGGCAATCCCGGAATATTCGCAAGCCATGTCAGCGCACACCACTGCCGGAATCTTGGCGGGGCTTGGTCCTAAGAAATATGATGTGTTTACCCGTAACCTTATTCTTGATGACCTTATAAAAGACATTGATAATGGCCTTTATGAAGGCAAGAGCGATTTGCCTTTTGGGTACAAAGATCGGGGGGCGGTTGAGCGGGATTTGGAAAAGTTTAAGAAACTTGCCGCCGCAAATCCAGATATTCAGGCAGCATTAGAGCGGCGTCAGAAGTTTAACGAAGTCCTGAAAGCTGAATTAATATCCCGTGATTTACTCCCGGAAGAAGTCAAAGACGACCCTCGATATTTTCATCATCAGGTCTTGATGTATATGGATGCCCAACGCAAGGGGTTATCATCGGGGGACGTGCGGTTACATAAAAAGGGGTGGCAGAAAGGCCGGAAGGGTTCTGGCCTTGATTTTAACACCGAATACATTGAAGCCGAACACCAGTATATCTCCCAAGCCATAGCCCAGATAAAAACGCATGATATCTTGCAAGAGATTAAGGCTGCTACCGCTATAACTGTCAAGAAAGGCGATCCGCTACCGGATGGTTATGTCGCTTGGCAGCCAAAGCCCGGCACCATTTGGTATCGGACGGCCAGTGTGCCGCAAAAAGTTATAGATGAGGTGATAGCTGGCAATCGTTCCCTCACCGCGGAAGATTTTAAAACCATCGTGGCTATGGGGCAGAAACGGCCAGCCTGGACAATCCCGGATCGGGTAGCTCAGGTCTTGGATAACTTCCGGGATTTTGATAAAGACGAAGGTTTTGACCGTTTTGTCAGGGCCACCATGGCGACATGGAAGCAATGGACCCTGATAAACCCCGTTAGAGTCCTAAAATACAACCTCAATAATATGAGTGGTGACTTAGATATCGCCCTGGCTTATGATCCCAGGATCCTAAAATACTTCCGGGAATCGGCGGAAGAAGCTTGGGGCTACCATAAAGGCAAGGCCATGACTCGTGATATGCGGGAAGCCTTGGAATATGGGGTAATCAGTTCAGGTTTCTCTATCCAGGAGATCCCCGACATTAAAGACATCGGCCTTTTTCGTGTGCTGCTTGCCGATAAGCCGAACATTATTGAAAAGTTTTGGGAGAAATCTAAGGGCTTGACTCAGGCCAGGGAAAATATTCTGCGTATCGCCGCTTATAAGTATTTTAGAGATGAAATTGGGCGTGGCAAGAGTCCTTATGGAGCATCAGACCCAAAGATGGTAGATGCCGAATCTGACCCCAAGAAGAAAGCTGCGCTGTTGGCTCGTGACCTGATCGGAGATTATGGCAACCTTTCTAAGGCAGGACAATGGCTCAGGACGCACATGATTCCGTTCTTCTCGTGGATGGAAATCAACACCCCGCGCTATATTCGACTGTTCCGCAGTGCTAGCCGGGAAGGGCGAGCGGCTGGTGCGGGAGCCCGGATAGCAGGTGTGGGCGCTAAAAAGCTTATTATGGGCACAGCAAAAGTAGCCATACAAGCCTTAATGCTCTATGGGCTGGTCTCCCTTTGGAACGAAGCGGCTGTTAGGGTGTTGGGCCTGAATGATGATGAGAAACGGCGCTTATTTGAAAATCGCCATCAATTGCATCTGATCTTGGGTCGCCGTCAAGACGGTACGGTACTGAGTATCCGTTTTCAAGGTGCCTTTTCTGATGTTCTGGATTGGGTTGGTTTAGGTGATCCATTGGCTACTATTCATGATATCCAGGAAGGAAAGAAATCTGCCAAGGAAATCGGCAAGGATATGGCGATGTCCGCCCCCAATAAGATCGTTAATGCTTCTCACCCGTTTATCAAGACTGGGCTTGAAGTCTTAACCGGCCAAAGCTTATTCCCGGACATCTCGAAGCCCCGGCCTATTAGGGACAAGGCGGAGCATGTTGCCCGATTATGGTCACTCAATCTGCCATATCAGTACCTCACAGGGAAGCCTACCCGCGGCATCAGACATGATCTTACTGGGATGGTTCTATACAGCAACGACACCGGTGAAGCGGCTTACTGGACGGCGAAACGGTTAGAATACCGATTCATGGATAAGCAAGGGATGGACCGCCCAACAGCGACTCCCACTGACAAGAGTAACGCCCTTTATTACTGGAAGCAGGCTCGGCGCTTTGGTGATCAGAAAGCAGCCTTGAAATATCTTAAGGAATATGTTAAACTTGGGGGCACCACTCAGGGGGCCATTGACAGTATTGAACGTGGTTATCCAGAGAAAAACATCCCCCTACGTCTGCGTAGTCAGTTTAAAAAGACTTTATCTACCGCGGATATGCGGGACATTCAAGCTGCTAAAGATTGGTATAAAAGCAATATGAAACTGAAATCAGAAGATTTTGTAGAAATTAAGCAGGCGATACGGGAACATCGGGCGACTAAACAAGGAAAATAGGGTATGGCCGATTATAGACACAGTGGTATACCCGCTGGCGGAGAGACAATATTAAGCATATTCTCCGTTGCAATCATAATCTTGATGATATTTTGTCTATCAGGTCCGCCAGATTATCGGGAGTACCCAGAACCAGAAATGGCCGATTTTATGGGCCGATGATTTGGTTTCTTATTTCTTGACAAGTTAAGACTGAATATGCCTTGATGTTTCCAAACAACTGAATATTCCCAGGCACCGCCGCAAGGCCATCCCTGAACCCCGCAAGGGGTCTTTGGGTGGCCTTTTTTATTTGGAGTAAAAACGTGGGCGATAAGAAAGGTAAGGCTAAAAAGAAGAAAGCAGGACCAAAACCGCAAAAGAGGTTAAGGCTCTGCAAGGTACGGGGTGCGGCAAGCCCACCTAAAAGCAAAAAGGGTAAGAGGTAATCAACCATGTCAAGCCCGGTATTAAGTCCACGATTTAAATGGTGGGATAGCAATAATATTCCCCTATCTGGCGGAGTGCTTTACACTTATGCCGCCGGAACCGACACGCCCACCCCTACCTATGCCGACCCTCTATTCGCCACCAGTAACGGCAACTTCGTTACTTTAGATGCCAACGGTGAGGCGTTAATCTATTCCAAGACCATCCTTAAATTACTTTTAAAAGATGCGGATGGCGTAACAGTAGACGGCTTCCCAATTGATAATGTTGAATTTCCCCCATATCATTCCTATATTTTGCTTGGCCCTACCGTGCCAGCCACGCCCTCGGCTAATGTGGTCGCCTTATACGCCTCCGGTACTTCTATTTACACAAAAGATTCGGCAGGAACTATCGGAACTTTTATCACAAGCTCAGGGATTCAACAGCAATCATACACCGCCGCCTCTGCTGGTGGGTCTGCCAACGCCATTACTGCCACATTCACCCCTTCTATTCCGGCACTGACTGATAAATTACGGGTTTCGGTTTTATCGACCGCAGCCAACACCGGGGCCGTAACCTTTGCGCCTGACTCCTTGCTTGCCAAACCTGTCATCTCATATTCTGGGGCACCATTGGTAGGCAATCAAATCCCCGCTGCAAATTATCCTCTCGACCTGCAATATGTTCAGGCGTTGGATTCCTGGGTGCTGCTGAACCGAGGCACCTATGGGTCTATCGGGAGAATTGCTGTACTGCAAAATAGGCAAGCTCAAAACGTGGCAGGTGGCACAGCGACGCAAGGCTCATGGCTTATTGTGCCGATAAATACGGAGCAGGAAGATAATCATAGCATTGTGGACTCATCCGCTTTACCTGCTTTTAGTTTGAATGCCGGAACTTATCTTATCGAAGCATCCTGTCCTTTTGTGTCAACCGCTCTTAGTCAGATCAGGTTGTACAATGTCACTGATGCGGCCGTAGTAGCGTCTTTGATCGGCAAAAGTGCTAAATCAGCTTCTGCCGACTCCATTGACTCTACAGCAAAGGGTATTGTTACCATCACCGCTACTAAACAGTTCCGTCTCGAATACCAGGTTGGAAGCACGGCAGCAACATATGGTCTTGGTATCGCTGCCAACTTTGGGGTAGAAGTGTATGCCCAGATTATGATTACCCAGATAGCGTAGTTGGGAAAATTCTAAAAAGATAGGAGTCAAACCATGGCCGGAACCGCAGTTTTTTCTTATGAAGAATCGCCTTCGGGTAAATCCGTTGAATTGACGTGGATTTTGACTTCAGATAGTTCTGGGAACGTCAGTTCTCCCACACTGAGTCAAGCAGGGTGCACTAATAGTTACCAGCCCAAATCCCCTATTACCGGCACCATCGTCAGGGCGGAAATTATCCCCGGTACTGGAAGCGTACAACCTACCGACCTTTACGATGTGGAGTTACGGTCACAGAAAGATAGCACCATAGATTTCCTGGGAGGCTTGGGAGACAACTGCTCGCAGACTACTACCAAGTGGGATATGCCGATTACCGAGACTAACGGGGTAGCGGTGCAGTTGGTAGTGGATCAGTTGATTCCTTATGCTGCGAATATGGGTGATAGCAACCAGTGCACCATCAAGCTCCTGGTGGCTTTGGAGGCATAACATGAGAGCACTCCTTGGTTCCATAAGGCGCTACGTTGATACCAACCTTCTAAACAAAATCACCGCGGCCAACGACTTCTTTGTCGGTTCTGGGATCGGGTCCGTGGTCAAAAAGACCCTGGCAGAGACCAAGGTAATTTTGGGTTTAGATGATAGCAGTATTGATCCAGGCCATAAACACTCGAAGGTCTGGGCCAGTGATGGTTCTCCTGAAGCGGTGACAGTAGATGCGGCAGGCCAGGTTGGTATTGGGGCAACTCCGGGTTCTAAGCTATATGTCCAGGGCACTGGAGCCGCGATCCAAGTGAAAGATCCCGGGGCATCCAACACGGCAGGTTTCGGGGTTGATGCGACAGGAGGAAATTTCGGGGTCGGTATATGGCATGGAGCCACACAACAGGCAACCTTTTACAACAGAGGATTAATCCTCGGTAGTTATGTAGCAGCCGGCAACGATCCACCAGCAGATGGAGCGATTATAAGTGGCGCTGTCGGTATTGGCACTGCTGCTCCTAACGGCGCAGCCTTGTTGAACCTATCCAGCACTACCAAAGGCTTTCTGCCTCCAGTTATGACTACGGCTCAAAAAAATGCTGTTGCTACTCCCCCAGCCGGATTGATGATCTTCGATTCTAACTTGGCCAAACTCTGTGTTTATACCGGAGCCGCCTGGGAAACTATAGTAAGCTCATAAAGGGGAATAACGATGGGAATTGCTAAACACACTATTGGCAGCGGAGTAATTGAAACAATCAACAAAACTATAGGCGAGACTGCTCCTTATAATACTCTGGATGCTGCTCTAGCTGCTAGTCCTCCCTCTGGAACTGTAATTGTTATACCTCCCGGCTTAGCTGAGGCTGCTCGTACTATTACCGCCAACCGAACAGTACCAGCTGGCGTTGTTTTGGATATTTACTCAGGCTCTCCGGTTAAGATTGCTGCTGGAGTTACTCTTACTATACTTGGTACAGTTATAGACTATAATCATCAAATTTTTGACGATGTAAATACTTATAATCTCCTTCCAAGATCGTTTTCCGTCTCTGCACCTGAAGCAGGACAGCCATTAACCTTAAGCGTTACTGATCATGGGTTTCGAGAAAACGAGCGTATCTTTCTTGCTATAAATACAACTATTGATGATGGTACAACGGATGGAGGACTACATTCTGCTCGTGTTGAAGTTATGGTTAAAAACATAGTAGGCAATACCTTTCAGGTTTATCCTCATCGTGTGGATAATGTGTTTAAGAGTAATGGTGCATCACTTACTGGCACTCTATTACCACAAGAAGGGTTTGGAGTAAAGTTCTTAAATTCAAACCAGCTATTTGTTCGCCCTCAATGGTGGGGGATGCAACCTAATATTATAGCGGATGCAGCAGCAAACAGAAACGCACTCCAACATGCCCTCTTCGCAACTCGTGCAGAATGGTACAGTTCAAATGATATAGCGGAGAGGATTCCTGTCAATCTTGGGTCTGGCACATTTTACATCAATGGCTTTATTATGTTACCAGTTGGGACAATGATGTATGGTGCAGGGCTTGGGGTAAGTGGTTTCTTTGAAAGATCTACAACTATTGTTGCCAAGGCCACCTTGGACCAAGCTCGTCCTTTTATGACAGCAGACTCAACAGCAAGTGTGCGGCTGAGAGATTTTTACATAAGTTGTGATGTAACTGCATATGATTATTATACAGATGGATTGCATATTGGATCTTCCGGTTCTTGGAAATCTGTTAATACTCGTTTGAATATGCTACGGGTGGGTGGATTTAAGATTTACCAAGTCTATGCTGGTCCAACAGGTATGATGACCTATATGAAGGATCTTTGGATTAACCCAACTAAAACTTCTACTGGGGGGGTTTGGGTTGATGCTGATAGTCGTTTAACAAACAGTCGGGTAAGTGGTGGAACGGAAGATGGGGACTACAGCTTAGATGTAGCGTCTGGCATTACCTGTGCTGGTGGTATGTTAAGAGGCAACATTGTGGAGACTTGCCAAACTGGTATTACAAATATTACTTCCGCATCTGGGAGCGATATTCAGGGTAATTGGGTCCGGCAAGTTAATTCTGCTTTAGATCTAACAAGTGGTTACTCTAAAAATACAATCGTCGGCAATTTATTGGGCGCTGCCTCAACAGCGATTAAGACTACCAACAAGGCTCTCGTTCGTAATATAATCAGCAATAATAAAATAGCATCGGACCTGGGTTATGGTTTTGATGTTCAAGGGTTTATTGATTGCGTAGTAACTGGAAACGACGCGCAGGATTGCGCTCTTGGCCAAATAAATTACACAACCCTTGTTCATGGATTTAATAATGGTTCTTGGAAAGATAATATCGGTGTTGATTTAGACACCACACCACAGATTATTACAGAGACTGCAAACCCATATAGGGCGTTTGCCTTTGGTGGGGATTCATTTGTAACTGGAAATAATGCAGCAACCAATTTACAATATCTAAATGGTTTTTCTTCTACCCCACGAAGGGAAATTTCTATTACTCTTGGTGATCTTAATACTAAATTCTATAAGTTTAGGGCAAGGCAAACCGGACAAAGCCCATATGTATATTGTTATACAAGAAGTGGTGGCTTTTCTGCTGGTTATTATAACACGGCAGTTTTCAACATTTGGTCTTCTCCTGCTGCTCTTGGGGATGCTATTTATGTAGGGGATGCATATGCTCCGATAGTTGGAGTTAAATTTACCCTATCCACTCCGTCAATCGGCAACACCATAGTCGCCGAATACTACGATGGCTTTGAATGGGTAGCTATTCCCATAGTTAATTCAGGTGGGGCCAGTGGGTACGAGTGGACTTGGCAACCGCCTCCATTAGGTCGCTACCGTATGGCTCCTGGCGCTACTGGAGCTGTCGTAGACCAAAGCGATCAAAGATTTACCTTAGCCTATGCAGGTAATTACTTTCCTGTAGGGAACATGACCTATGGCTCGCATAAATTACGGGCTGGCGATTATCTTATTATATCTGGTTTTGTTGGAGTAGGAAAGATTCGGAAACTGGGAGCGGCTCCGGTAGCAGGTGGAACAGGTTATGTAGTTGGTGATACCTTAACTATATCAACTGGTGGTGGAGATGCAACTGCCACGGTTTTAGGTATAGATACTACTGGTGGAATTAATTCAGTTAAAGATATCGTCCTTGCTAATCCTGGCACTTTGTATGCTCATGGTACTAAGGAAACTACAGGTGGTTCTGGAACTGGATGTACAGTAAATGTGATCGCCAGTGGCAACAATGGAAAATTCAAAGTTACCGCTCTTGGAGTTGATGTAGGTGGCTTGAGTTACATAACTGTAGACGACGCCAACTTGGTTGATGAAGTCAGACCGGCTTCGGTTTATTTTACTCAAGCTGGTTGGCCGTCTGGATTAACAGGGGCGGTTAATCCTGCACCAAACATGACCGCTATGGGACTGCCCTGGACAGTTCCAAACGTTGCAGGATATTTTATTAGGTTTAGGATTGCCGGAATAGGTGGGGTCCAGGCAGTAAGTTCAGCGGTTCCGCAGTATAGTTATATGGGAATCCAAAGTGACTTCGGACCTACTACAGATATAACAAAGAAAGAAACAATATGGTTGAAGGAACAAAACGGAGTCCATGTTGAGCAGCGTCGTTCTTCTGCTCAGGGAGTTGGTGCAGTAGTGTTAGGTAAGGCTGTTGCTACTGAATCACAAGATGGCTTTGTAAATAAAACCGTCCTTGAGCTTACCCTAACTGGTGCCAACGATTTGGATATGGCGGATGGAGCGGATAAAGGAGCAGGAGTCAAGGTTTACGATTTCCCGGCAGGTCGTATCATGCTCTTGGGGGCCATATTCGACGGTCATTTAGTGAGCAATGATTGTTTTAATGCCAGTCCAAACGATGTTTATAAGTTTGGGGTAGGTTCAGTAGATGCAACAAGCGCCTCGGATGGTGATTTGACCGGCACAGAGCAAGACATTATCCCAGCCCAAACTGTTGATTCGGTCGGCAACACCGTCCTGACGAATGCAGTCAAGGCGGCTTTAGCATCCTCGGCTCAGTTCGATGGAACCACCACGGCCCTTGATGTTTATGTCAATGCGGCGGTTCTTGATGCTTCTACCACCAAGGCAATGACTTTGGCTATAACTGGATTTTTAACACTATATTGGATTAACCTTGGCGATTATTAAACATCCACAGGAGACTTCATGGAAAATGGAAACGATAATTGGAAGAATTGGGCTATTGCTGGCCTATGGGCTGTGTCTATGGGGCTATCTGGTTTAGGTTATCACTCTATTAAAGGTTCGATTGAGGATATATCTAAAGCTTTTCAAGTAGCTCAAACAAAGGACAATGAATGGAAGTTAGAATATGAAAGACATCGAGCTGTAATCTGGCGAACTATGGATAAACTGTGTAATTACCAAGCAGAACGTCTATATAGGGAAGGCAAAACGCCTAACTATAATATTCAAGAAGTAAAATAGAGTTGGAGATATTATCATGAAATACTGTGTACCACCTTGGATGAGGCTAATCGAAGCTGAGTTTAACCGGGATACTCAAGAGGTTAGCGGTTCCGAGAATAACCCCAGAATTGTTACTTACCATCAGGCCACTACGCTTAAGGCAAGTGATGATGAAACTCCCTGGTGTTCCAGCTTCGCAAATTGGGTTATGCAGAATTGCGGGGTTGGATTCGAGGGAACCAAATCGGCGCAGGCAATCTCCTGGCTAAACTGGGGTAAGGAGATCATGGGTAGGTATGGCGCCATTGCTGTGAAGAATAATGGCAACGGCACCGGCCATGTAACCTTCTTTCTTTATGCAGACGAAGACGGCTATGGTTATTTCATTGGCGGGAACCAGTCAAATCAGGTGTGCATCGCCCGCTACCCTCTGGATGATTACGAGTTCCGGTGGCCTAATAGTTTTTCTTACGGATAAGGTGACAACATGAACTGGTTCTGGCGAATCCTCTCTATCTTCTCCACGCCGTTTTGGATTATCTATATTGTCTTTGCCGCTATCGGAAGTGGGTGCTCGCAGTTATGGCGCAAACTTAAAGGAGAAAAATCATGATGGACTTTACCCCATTGACAGATGCACTAACCGAATTTGAATCAAAGGTCTCTCTCTTCGTTACATCGCAGCAGTTAGTGGACCAGGAAAGCCAACAGCAGATTGAACAAGATCAGCAACGGCTGGACCAAATCACGGCCAAGGTGCGGAACCTAACCGAGGTCGTAAACAGCTTAATCAAGGTTCCGGCAAGCGCATGAGTTGGTGGCAGATATTTATTGATCCTTCGTCAGGCACTCCATCTGCCAGTCGAGTTTGCTTTGTATTACTGGTAGTCAACATTATCCTCATGTCGTGGATACGGCTTTGTGGGTGGGGGACTGGCGGCTTTGAGAAGGTCATCACTTACTTGGTCACGATTCTGGGGATAGACGCCGGCGTCTACCTCACAAACTCGACAGCGGGGGCGTGGAAGGCCCAGGAGTGCAAAGAAACGGTAGTGGTCAATGGCAAGTCTGCGATGTGAGGAGATTATGGGAATCTTAACCTACATTAAAGTTGGCGTTTTGGTAGCAGCTATGGCTATCGGGGCCGGGGGAGCTTGGACAGTTCAAGGATGGAGACTTGACTCTGTAAGAGCCAAGAACGATCTACTTATCCGACAATTAAATGGTTACAAAAAGGCCGTGGAAATTCTCAAGGCTGACGCCAAAAAAGATGCGGAGACCCAATATGAAAAGGATAAAATTGATGCTTTGGCTCCTGATCAGTTTGCCGATTATTTTGAGCAGTTGCGCCGGCGTGCAGGGAGTGGAGACAGTGCAGATTCCAAACCCAAAAAGGCCGGTGATTAGTCAACCCTATCAGGATTTACTTATTAAGGCCGGGCCTGAGACAACTAAAGAAGGTTTGAAGCACGAGGCTGATTGGTTGGGGTATGCCGACAAGATGGAGAGTCGTTATGGATTTTGAGGCCGTGGTTATCAAATTATTACTTGCTATTTTCAGGCGAGTAATGGGCAGGGCCAGGATGACTGAGGATGAAAAACTTCTGGTTAATCAGGCGGAACAATTTACTAAACGAGGGCGGTAAGGGGAGAGTTAAAAATGCCTCTACTTAAGGCTTTCAGACTACTAACCAAAGACGTAAGTATCTTTACTCTTCAAGATATCCAGCAGAGCCTGACCACAGCCCAGCGGGAATTGGCAGAACCGTGCCCTTGTATTGCTAAACTGCTGCTGGTAGTAGAAGAAAGAATCCAAATAGCACAGCCCCCACTATGGGAAACCTGCCTACGGTGTGGAGAAGATTGTAAACAATAGGGGGAGGTAATGGATGATAATGACCTGTTATGTCAGGTGTGTAAACATCCAGAATCATGGCCTGAATATGTTGTAAGCGGATGCCTGTTTATTTGCTCAGACTGCAAGCGCAGATTCGCAAACGAGATACTTTTGGTATGCCAAAACTGCAATGCTATGAGTTTTATAGTTAAAAGTCCAAAGAATATCGAACGCGGTAGTGTATCAGTTTGAATTTTTGGGGGATTGATTTTTAGGGAAAGCTCAGGCATAATCTAACCATGCCTGACCAATCAAGCAAGAAGCCGAAGCGCCCCCGTGATCTGAATGTCTTGGCAAAGA